>DATJEQ010000191.1:0-3592 GCA_035496495.1 Polyangiaceae bacterium | reverse complement strand
AGCGGTCTCCACTTCGTAGCCGTGGCGGCGCAGCAGGGTGCGCAACACCACCCGGATGTTCTCTTCGTCGTCTACAACCAGGATGCGTCGCACTGCGCAAAAAATGCTAGCTCAGCCCATTCAGATACGCAATCTGTTGCGACCCCCCAGCCAGCGGCATTAGGCTAGGCTTGGCTCAGGCTTGGCTCTCCCAGGTTGATTCCCTGGCTCTCCCAGGTTGATTGAAGCACGCGAAAGGGCACGAATTTATGTGGGGTATTGATCGACTTGCCACCGGAAGGCTTTCCAACACCCGCCAACGGCTGTGTGACGGCCATGTGGCCGTTCTGACGCACGACGCTGCGGTGGATCGCTCGGGGAGGCAGACGCTCAAGGTGCTGCAGCAGTTGGGGATCTCCCCCAAGGTGGTGTTCACTCCCGAACACGGCTTGTCGGGTGCCGAACAAGCAGAACAACAGACTCCCGCGCAAGATGCGGCGTCGTTGGGTGTGGCTGCGGCCGCGCAAGAAGCGCGCATCGTCAGCTTGTACGGGGACTCAAAGCAGTCGCTCACGCCCAGCGCTGAGAGCTTGGAAGGCGTCAATCATCTGGTGATCGATTTGGCCGATGTCGGCAGCCGTTACTACACGTTCGTGTGGACAGCGTTGCTCGCCGCGCGTGCCGCGGCCGCTCGCGGGATTCACACACTGGTGCTCGACCGGCCCAATCCCATCAGTGGCGATCCTGAGACGCTGGAAGGCAAGCCGCAGGATGACGATTTCACGTCGTTCGTCGGACTTGAGCCGCTGCCCATTCGTCACGCAATGACCATTGGCGAAATTTTGGCGCATTTTTTCGAGCGCGACGGCCACGCGCTGGGGCCACAGGGCGCGTTGAGCGTGGTGGCCACGCGCGGCTGGGAGCGCTTACGCACGGCTGACGCATGGGCGCGTCCGTTCATTCCCCCTTCTCCCAACATGCCCACGGTGCAAACGGCGCTGGTTTATCCGGGTGGGTGTATCTTGGAAGGTACTAACCTTTCTGAGGGCCGCGGCACCACGACGCCATTTCAGATTGTTGGCGCGCCCTTCTTGGATCGCAACACGCTGTGCGCATCACTGATCGATGCCGCACTGCCGGGCGTCATGATTCGTCCCGTTTCTTTTCGTCCAACCTTTGACAAATTCGCAGGCCAGTTGTGTCACGGCGTGATGCTTCACGTGACGAACCCCACTATGTTCCGTCCTGTTGCCACCTATCTCGCATTGATCGCGCTGGCCCGTAGCCAAGCCCCCACTCAATTCGAGTTCCGCACCACGCCCTATGAGTTTGAAAATGATCGCTTCGCCTTCGATCTATTGACGGGCAACAGCGCCGCGCGCGAAGCGCTGCAGGCGGGCGCATCGCCACACGATGTGGCATCTTGCGTCACCCCCGTTGATCCAAGCTGGAAAGATCTCGTGCTCGCCGCAGAAGATCGCCTGGAAAAAGCCCACGCTTAACCTGCGGCAACTGACGAAATCCTTGCCACGCGAGCGCTCAGTACTATCTCAATGAGCGATGCTCGCTCGCCTGCTTTCGCCCAAGGCGGAACTCGCCTACTCGCTGCTCCGCATCGTCGCGGGCGCGATGTTCTCGTTCCACGGGATGCAGAAGATCTTCGGCCTTCTGTCGACCTTTCCGCCTCCCGCGCTGGGCTCGCAGATGTGGATCGGGGGCATCATCGAGTTGCTCGGCGGCCTCGCCATCGCGCTAGGAACCTGGACTCGCATTGCGGCCTTCATCGCCAGCGGCGAAATGGCGGTGGCCTACCTCCAATTCCACTGGAAGCTCCAATTCGACGCCAACTTCTTCCCCACAATCAACAAAGGCGAACTCGCCCTCTTGTATTCATTCCTGTTTCTCTTCGTCGCCTGCAAAGGCAGCGGCTTGCTCAGCGTCGACCACTGGCGCAAGCGAAGCATCCGCTAGCTAAGCCACGCCACAAGCCGACACCGTGGGCTTACGCGCGGTGGCGACTAGGGCCGTGATTGTTCTGGAATTTTCATTGCGGATGGGGCGAGCCTCTAGGAATAGTAGTTCGAAACCTGCCTCTGCCAGAACGGCGGTGATGTAGCCGGGGCTGTGGCAGTAACGGCCCTCGGGCAGCAGCGCGAAGGGCGACGGGGTTGTGGCTCGCTCAACGGTGAAGATCAGGTGGCCACCGGGGAATAGCGTCTGCATCGCTGCCTGCACCAGAGCCTTCAAGTTGCCGAAGTAAAGGAACGTGTCGGCACTGACGATCCAGTCAAAACAATTCGGGTGGGCTTGCAGGTAACTTGTGAGTTCTTGTTCTACCAGCTCGTCGTGGCCCCCACGCTCGCGCGCCAGCTGCAGCATCTTGGGCGACAGATCCACGCCGATAAGTCGACTTGCTAAGGGGCGCAGCAGCGGCGCGCAAAGGCCAGTGCCACAGCCGGCGTCGAGGCCGGCAGCCGCGCATTGTGGGTTCACCCTGCGCAGCGCTTCCGTCACCAGAGCTGGCCCCTGGTAGTCAACGGCTGCCAACTGTTCATCGAACGACTGCGCAAATTGATCAAACATCTCCGTAACATAGCCATCACTCGCACGACTTGGAGTGTCCCCGCGCGAGGCGGCAGCGCAGTGCAACGCAACCGCGTCGTTTGGATTTAGCTGCAGCCATTTCTGCGCGATGAGCAGCGCCCGCGCCTGTTGACCCATCGTGGTGAGCACTTGCCAAACGTGCGAGAAGAACTCGTCATTGGGTGAACCCTGCCAATATTGAACAGCCTCGGCGTGATGGTCGATTGCTTCCATTTGGCGACCTTGAGACCAGATTGCGTCTCCCAAGTTCTTGTGAGCCAAGGGTTGGGTCGGCTCTAGATGGGCCGCTTCCCGGAACGCCCCCTCCGCCTCAGCCAGGCGACTCGCCTTGAACAGCATCAAACCCAATGCTGTGTGCGCGATTGCAGAACCCGGGGCTCCCGCGATGGCGCCGCGCAGACACGTCTCCGCATCCTCAGTACGGCCCATTTGCGTGTACAAACGTGCGAGGTCAAGTCGTGCATCAAGAAAATTCGGCGAGAACGCGATCGCGTTCTCGAAAGCACTGACAGCATCACCCCACGCACCCCGTTGAGCAAAACAATTGCCCTGCAAAAACAACGCCCCCGGATGCTTGGGCGAGGATTTCAGGAGCCCGCGCAACAGATTCTCCGCGTCGGCGAAGCGCCCTGCCTGGAAAAGCTGCACAGCTTGCTGCAGCCCTGTCATATCGCCGCTTCAATCTCGCTCACCGTCTTGGGAATGGTCGCGGTCAACACTTCGCGACCGCTCTCGGTGACGAGCACGTCGTCTTCGATGCGGATGCCGCGCACGTCGGCGAATTTCTGCAACTCGGCCTTGTTCAGTGCCGCGGTGATTGCGGGGTGCAGAGTGGGATCATTGAGGATTGTGGGGACTTGGTAGAAGCCGGGTTCTACGGTGACCACCATGTTTGGCGCGAGATCTCTGTCCAATCGCAAATAGCGCTCGCCCAGGGCAGTGCTGCGCTGGCGCCCCGCGGCGTAGGTAGCGCGGTCTCCTAGGTCGTCAAGATCGTGGACATCTAAGC
>DATJEQ010000190.1:0-12751 GCA_035496495.1 Polyangiaceae bacterium | reverse complement strand
TTGGGTAATGCAGCGGAAGCCGTCGACTATTTCAAACACGCTGCAGATCTGGAGCCCAACGCAATAGAGCCGTTGCAACGCTTGTACACCGCTCAGCGCGCACTGGACGACAACACCGGTGCCTTGCGTACGTTGGCCGCATTGGCCGACCGTGAAACCAGCGGGGAGGCTCAAGCGGCCCGGCGCCTTGCCGCCACTGAGATCTTGTTCGAGCAGGGCGACAGCGAAGGCGCGGTGCTGCAGTGCAAGCTGGCGTTGGACGCCGACCCACTGTGCAAAGCCGCACGCGACAAGCTGTTGGATATTTACGAACAGCGTGGGGATTTTGGCGCCATTGCCACCTTACTGGAGCAACAGGTCGACACGGGCGCAGGGGCTCACGAGCGCGCGGCCGTGTTGGGCAAGCTCGCTTCAGTGACGTGGACGCATTTGCGCGACGATGCGCGTGCGTTTGCCGCCGCAACACAGGCGATCGATTTGGACGCTACCAATCGGGCCGCGCGCTTGGTGTTGGCGGAGCTGTGCTACGACGATGAGCGATTCGCCGAAGCGGTGGCTCACTACGACCACGTCGTGGCCCAGCTGGAGGCGCTCAGCGAAATCGACGCGCTGCGCACGCTTTCCAACTACCTGGATGCGCTCACCCAAGGGGGGAACAGCAGTAAAGCGTCTGAGGTGGCTCGCAGAATCCTGCAATGGCCCGCTTGCGATCTGAGTTTGTTGCAACGCGCTGCAGGAGTGCTGTTCGACTGGGGTGCGCCCGATGAAGCGGCGCAAGCCTACCGCATGGTACTCGCTCGCGGCGCCGATGCCCTGATGTTGGAAGAGCAGGTCAAGGCGCTCTGCCGACTGGGGATTTCGTCGCACAAGCGGGGCCACACTGAGGAGGCGCGCGCTTCCTTCGAATCAGCGCTCGAACTCGATCCCAATTCGCTGGCAGCATTAGAGGGCTTGGCCCAAGTGCACCAGGATGCAGGAGCGTGGGACAAGGCCGTTGAGATCTTGTACCGACAGATCGATCTGAAAACGGGCGAAGAGCAGAGCGATTTGCTGCTCAAGATCGGCGATATCGCGACCGCGAACCTCAAAGACACCGACTACGCCGCGCGGGCCTATTTGTTGGCATTCGAGGGGTTGCCGGATTCAGCCCCGCAACGACGCACAGCGCTGGCCAAGTTGATGCAGCTGTACAGCGCCGAGCGCGATTGGGGACGACTGTTGCAGGTGATCCAGCGCTTGGCAGATTACGTCGACGACAAGAGCCAGAAAGCCAAATACTTGTTTACCGGGGCTAAGGTTGCGCTGCAGCAAGTGGGTGACACGCAGCAAGCAGCACAGATGTTCGACCGAGTGCTGGAGCTGGATCCGCACCACGCCGAATCGCTCAAGGCCAACCTAGAAATTCGCCGCCAGTTGGGCGACGCCAATGCGCTCAAGGAGTTGCTCAAGAAAGAAGTCAACGCGGCGTCGGCCAAGCAAGACGAAGGGCGCGCATTGCGTGCACTCGACGAACTGGCACAGGTCTACGCTCGCGATCTCGGTCAGATGGAGAAGGCGATTGGGGCATTGCAGGCCGCTTGCGATCTAGACCCCAACAATTGGCAGCGCCGTGAGGCTTTGGCGCGCTGTTATCTCGATCAACGGGCGAAATTCCCCAACGAAGCTTTGGCCGCTTACCAAGAGCTGCTTGAGCAACAGCCGCTTTCCGCGGCAGTGCATCGCGGGCTGCGCCACCTGTACACGGATGCGCGCAACGCCGACGGAGCTTTCTGCACCTGCCAGACGCTCACGGCGTTGGGTCAGGCCACTTCCGAAGAGCGGACGTTCTTCGAGCGGCGCAGGGAAAACGAAATGTTCGCGGCTGCGAGTGCAATTTCCCCCGCGGAGGCGCTCGAGATATTTTTGCATCCAGGCGCTGACAAGGATTTCACTCGCCTTGCCGGGTTGTTGCAGCCATCGATTGAACGCGTGCGCGGGCAGACTCTGGAGCAACTCGGTTACCGCCCGGAGCACTTGCTGCAGAAAGACGCGGGGTATCCGCTGTCCTCCTCGGCCGCATACATTTCGCAGATCGTGGGCCTGCCCCCGCCGGCAATCTTGCAGAATCCACAGTTCGAAGGAAACTTGAGCGTGCTGCCGTCAACGCCGCTGTGCTTCGCTCTGGGGGCGGCTGGCTTGACGCACGAGTACCCCATGCAGGCAGCAGCATTTGTGGCGGGCCACGAAATGGCATTTGGGCTTCCCGGGTTGGGCATTGTGCAGTTGGTGGCCAATCACACCACGCTGAAGACGTGGCTCTTGGGTGCCTTGCGCATCGTGTCGCCGCAACTGGGTTCCGGCTCGATAATGCCGGAGCCGCTCAATGAAGCCAGCGAAGCGCTGCACCGCGATTTGGTGGGCTCGCGACGCGATGTGCTAGTGGGGCTCGCGACTAAGATGACCCAGGGAGCGCCTGTGGATCTGAAGAAATGGCTCGCGGGCGTAGAGTTGACGGCCGACCGAGTGGGCTTCTTTTTCTGTAATGATCTGACGATCGCGCTGGAGATGATTCAGGGCAATCACACCGGGTCACAGTGGGTGACGGTGGAGCGGCGTTCGGAAGAATTGCTGCGCTATGCGGCGAGCACGGCGTACCTTGCTGCCCGCGCGCGTCTGGGTGCTGCCCGGGCACATTCTTCTCCACCGATGGCCGCGAGCGCCTATGGCGCAGCAGGTTAATTCCTTAATTTGCACTCCCAATGAAAATTCATCCTTCATTCAATTCAGCTAAGTCCCCATTTCGGATCGCGCTGGCACAGTGCGCGCTCCTGCTTGCGTGTGGGCAGAGCAATTCCTCGAACGGCGCCGCAGGTGGCGGGGCGTCCAGCGGCGTGCCATCGGGCGGGTCGGGGGGAATTGCAATGTCGATGGGCGGAAACGCGCCTGCGATGGGGGGCAGCACAAGCGCCGCCGGGGGCACGGCTGCGGCGGCGGGGCAGGCTAGCGGAGGAACAGCGGCTTTTGGGGGCTCCCCGGTGGCAACGGGGGGCGCAGGCGGCGTGGCAGGGAGTACCGCCGGGGGCGGCGCAGCGATGGGCGGCGCGGGCGGCACAGCGGTGGGCGGCACGAGCGCTGGTGGAGCCATGGGCGGATCCGGCGGCTTGACCATGGTGAGCGCCGGGTGCAACGGCAAACCGCTGTGTTGGGATTTCGAAGAGGGCGCGATCCCGCAGGGATTCACGACCTGGCGCAACGCCGGCATGGGTGAGCTCCTGGTCGACAACTCGAAGCCCTTCGGCGGCAGCCAATACTCATTGCACGCGAAGGATTTGCAAGGGGGGCCCCAGCACACTCTGAAGTATGTGCTCCCGGCGAATTTCGGTCCGGTAATGTGGGGGCGCTTGATGCTGTACACGACGCCCACGCGGCCCGATGCGCACGCTGGCTTCTTCAACGCGCGTTATCCCAAACCGGGCCAACCCGACGACGCGCCCGAAGATCAGTTGAACTGGTACGAAGTTGCCAGTTACCAGCAGGCGTACATGAGCATTTTTCATCCGCCATGGCCGCCCGGCTTTCCAGAAGACGTGCAAGTCTCGGACACCCAATTGGTCTTAGATCGTTGGACGTGCGTGGAATGGGAATTCGACGGCAAGAACGACGCGGATCCCACGCAGGGTGCATTGCCCAGAATGTGGCTCGATGGCACTGAGCTCGCTTGGCCGCAGCACTTCACCTACTCAGAGCCCGCCGGCGCCCCCGCACCCTTCCGCGACAAGGTCGGCAATTTCACCGTGATCGAACTCGGCATCGTCACCTGGCAAGCCGTTCCCACGCCCACCAGCTGGTGGATTGACGACGTCCAACTCGGCACGACCCGCATTGGATGCAATTGAAGTCGCGCCGGGTCGTGGGATCGCCGCGGCCTTGCTACAGCCCGCCCGCAACCCCGGCGTGCCTGTAACCCTTTGAGACGGGAAGCACCAATGGGGCAGCGATGCCCCTGAAAAGGTAATCGGCGCACTGTAATCGAGGCCTTACGGCTTGGGCCAGTGGCTTGTGAATTGCATCACCGGGGACATGGCACCGCGTGTGGTCTGCTGGTTAATGGTTGGTTTCGCGCTATTAGTGAGCGGTTGCGGCAATCACTCTCACGCGCCAACGATGCATGAGATCGATGGAAACAACGGTGTTCCGACTGTGATGGGCTACCAACCAGGAGGCACAGATCAGTCCTCGAATTCTGGCATTCCGACGCCGCAAAACCCCAACCCACAAAATTCCGCTGTTGCGGGTCAAGCATCCGGCACGCTCAATCTACCGTGCACGGGTTCTTTTGACGGCGCGTGCGGCCCGCAAGAGTACTGCGCATTTCAGCCAGGTCAGTTTTGCGGTGCGCAAGGTGATTCAGCGACGTGTAAGCCGCGACCGCTGACGTGCCCGATCGAATCCAATCCTGTGTGCGGCTGCAATGCCGTCGTCTATCCCAACGCTTGCGAAGCCAACTCCGCCGGTGTGGGCCTGCTGAGTTTCGGCCCCTGTGATCCCAGCAATGGCTTATTCGGTCCGTGATCTTGATTGGGTCTTTGAGTGGTTGTTGGGTCTCGCGCAGGGCGCGGACTTGGGTGCGATTCGCCGCACTGTGAGATCCGTTGGCACAAGATCTGTGGGCGCCGGGGATCTTGGCCATAGCAGGCCATAGCAAGGCGTTATCGAAGGCACGGGATCTGCGTGGCGGGGCGCCACATTCTGCCCGGATTCGGGAGGCGAGGGCGTTTAGGCACTTGGGAGGAATGGGAGACTGCATTACATTGGGAGATTCACGTCATGATGGCTTGGCTTTACGCAATCGCACTGAGCTTGACCCCAGCTTGGTATGCGCCGGGTAGGAACCCGGAGACTGAGATCCAGTACCGTGATCGCGTAGAAACGATTGCGGAAGCGATTGCTGCCGAGGTCTCCGATCCTGAGCTCGCGGCAGCGGTGTTGGTCAAATGGCACGCGGAGTCTGGTGGCTTCCGGCTTTCGGTGCACTCGGGCGAACGTTTGGGAGACAACGGGCACGCCATCTGTTTGGGGCAATTGCACCAATCCAGAGATCTGCTGAAAGAGGATTGGCTTCGTCTCGCTGGGACAGATCTCGAGTCGACACGCCGATGCGCGGCGGCCACCGCGAAGCTGCTCGGGAAAGCTCGGCGCTTGTGTCGCGATTGGGGGAGAGCCTTCAGTGCCTATGCGACCGGCCGAGGCTGTCAGTTGGTTGCATTGGGCAGAGAACGGAGCAAACGGCTGTCCCAGCTGTTGCAGGTGCGCGCCACCGAGTTCTACCGACTCGTCAAGGCCAGCGCAGCGCTGGGCCCCGTTGGGGTGGCTCCCGCTGGGGTGGCTCCCGCTGGGCCCGCGCTGGCTCAAGGCTCCCTGTAGTGAAAACCCGCTAAATCAGCTCTGAAGCTGCACCGAATACCCAGAACGCCTGAGCGCCGTCACGACGCGCTGCGCATGCCGGCGATCGCGTGTCGCGACGTCCAGCTCCAGCTCCGTTCGTGTTCGGGGAATCGGAAAGACGCGCTGGTGACGCACGTCAACGATGTTCGCCCCCATCTTGGCAATGATCGCCGTGATCTTGGCCAGCGATCCGGGTAAGTCGCGCACGGCCAAGTGTAAGCGACTGAGGCGTCCGGTTCGCGCTAACCCCCGGGTGATGGTTTCGGCGAGAACGCGAGGATCAATGTTGCCGCCACTGATCACACAGCCCACGCGCTTGCCTGCAAACCTCGTCGGGTGCGCGCGCAAGGCAGCAAGGCTCGCCGCTCCAGCACCCTCGGCGACGACTTTTTGGCGTTCAAGCAAAAGGTTAACGGCATCCTCGATGTTGTCTTCACTGACCAGCAGAATGTCGTCGACGTGACGCCTGATGTAGCGGTGGGTCAGTGGGCTCGGATCTTTGACCGCAATGCCCTCCGCTAATGTCTCAGGAGCAAGCAGTGATCGGCGTTCTTTACGGTGACCATGAAACCAGCGATGCAACGCGGGGTATGTTGCAACCTGCACGCCCACGACTCGAGTTCTAGGCGAGAGCGTTTTGCTCGCGATCGCCATACCTGCGAGTAAGCCGCCTCCGCCTGTGGGGACCAGCAGATAATCCAGATCCGCAAGATCTGAGAGCATCTCCAGCGCCACAGTACCTTGCCCCGCAATCACCAGCGGGTCGTCGTAGGGGTGGATCAACGACCAATTGTGCTCCGTCGCGAGCTGTCGGGCGTGACGTGCAGCCTGAGACAATGTGGTTCCAAATAGGATGACGGTAGCGCCCAAAGCCTCCGTATTGCTAACCTTCGCAAACGGCGTTGTGCTTGGCATTACAATCGTCGCGTGAATATGCAAACGCTTCGCGTGATAAGCCACCGCTCGGGCGTGGTTGCCCGCGGAGACCGCGATCACCCCATGCCGACACTCAGCCGCCGAAAGCGACAGCAACCTGTTGAGCGCGCCACGCTCCTTGAAAGAGCCTGTGGTCTGCATATTTTCGAGCTTTAGATACACCGTGGCGCCGGTGAGTGCTGAGAGCGCCGGTGATCGCAAACACGGCGTGCGCACCATCTGCGGCCCGATCCGCCACCCAGCCTGCACCACATCGTCCGCTTCGATGTCCCTCGGGTTCCGACGACGCGCCACGTTGAACAGGTTACTCCATACGAGGGGACAGAGCAATCATGCCACAGCTATGTCGATCGTGACACTTTGCATCGGTGCTTCTGTGGCGGTCGCTTGACTCGCCCGCTCGCTACGGTCACAGATCAGTGATGAGCGCCGGATGAGCAGGAGTAACCATGATTCGCAAGTTACCTACAGGTCAGTACCGTCTGTATTCGCGCAAAAAGGATCCCAAGACAGGGCGGCGCCGGAACCTGGGCACATTCCCAACCCGGCAAGCCGCAGAAAAACACGAACGGGCCGTGCAATTTTTCAAACACCATTGACGGCGAACGAAACGAAAATCCGCTGATCTGGTCGAGGGATCTCACGGAACTTGCGCCCACGAGCGCGCTGCTATGAAGTGCAGGTATGGCGACCAAGAAAAGCGCGAAGGCACCGAAGCAGAGCAAGAAGACCAGTGAGAAGGAGAGCAAAGAGAAGGGGACGCGCAAACGGCGTGGGGTGAAAATCCAGCCGACTTCGCTGGGCGCGCAGGAGTTGGCGCTTTCGAAACCAGGGCTCTCGGATTTGGAGCCGGAGCTTGCTGGGCTCGCCAAAGCCGTCGACAAGGACGGCGGTGCGGTGCTCGCCGTTTACCGCGAGCCGTTAGGAGGTAAACCGCTGTTGTTCGTGTCGTTGCCAATCGATCGCGTCGTGCCTACTGCCTTTCAGCGCGACGTTTCCGACGCGCACGTGCTCAAATTGACGCGCGCCATGGACAAGACGCAACGCTTCTTGGACCCGATCATCGCCGTGCGCACCGATGAGCACTACCTCACGCCCAATGGTGGCCACCGCCTGCGCGCAATGACTGAACTGGGGGCCAAAGCGATCTTGGCTTTGCTCGTGCCCGAGCCCGAAGTCGCCTACCAGATCCTGGCGTTGAATATCGAAAAGGCCCACAACTTGCGCGAGCGCGCACTCGAAGTCGTGCGCATGTACCGCGATCTGTGTGACTTTTCGGCCCAGAAAGAGTCGGATTTCGAGTTCGAGTTTGAGGAACCAGGGCTGGCCACACTCGGGTTTGCCTACGAGCAACGCGGTCGCTTCTCCGGCGGGGCATACAATTCGGTGCTGAAGAAAGTCGACACCTGGATCAAGGAAACGCTCCCTAAGGCGCGCGCGGAACGCGAACGGCGAGCCCATGTGTTGCTGGAGCTGGACGATGCCGTGAATGAAGCGGTGGCGCGGCTCAAAGAACAGGGCCTCACGAGCCCCTACCTGAAGGCCTTTGTGGTCGCGCGTGTCAATCCATTGCGCTTCATCAAAGGCGAGCCACCCAGCTTTGACGAATTATTGACCACCATGACCAAACGCGCCCGCGGTATGAAAACCGAAAAGATCGCCGCGGCCGATCTCGCCCGCACCGGTGGGCCACCCAGCGAGGAGTAGGGACAAGGCGCGCGCCTTGTTCCTACGCGCCGTCAAGCGCGTCGACGAAGTCGCGCAGTAGGTCGCGGCGGTCTTCCACTCCGATAGAGAGGCGGACTAGGCCTTGCCCAATGCCGTAGCGGAGCAGCTCTTCGGGGGACATCTCCGAATGCGTGGTAGTGCACGGGTGGCAGGCTAGGGTTTCGACGCCGCCCAGACTCACCGCGTTCCTGGCGATGCGCAGGCGGCGCAGGAAGTCGAACGCTGCGGCTTTGCCGCCTTTCAGCTCCAGGGAAAACACGGCGCCGGGGTAACGGCACTGATGATCGCGAATGCGACATTGCTCGGGATCGCTGAAATTAGCGGGATAGTAAACGGCTGCGACTTTGGGGTGCTGCGCGAGCTGTGGCACGATGCGAGCGGCATTCTTGCTCTGCCGATTCATACGCAGCTCCACCGTGGGTAAACGGCTATCCAAGATCCAGCATTCGTCCGGCTGCAGAATATTGCCGAGAACGGCGCGCAGCCCACGCAGCGCGGCGATCAACTGGGCATCGACACCCATAATCACGCCCGCTAACATATCGCTCTGCCCCGCCAGGTACTTGGTTGCAGAATAGACGCTGAGATCGGCCCCGAGCGAAAGCGGCTGCTGGAACACTGGGCCCATGAAGGTGTTGTCGACGGCCACCAGCGGACGCGGTCCAGATTTTTGCCGAGCGCTCGCGACCGCCTGTTTGATGTCAGTCATCACCAAGGTGGGATTGGCGGGCGTTTCGATGAAGATCAAACGGAGCTCCGGCGTTTCGGCAATGGCTTTGGACATCGCTGCGCTGTCTCCGGCCATCACTGGCACGCCGCGGATCCCCAGTGGCTCTAAGAATTGATGAATCAACTGGTGGGTGCCGCCGTAACTGGGCGTCGTGTACACGAACGCCGATCCGACGGGACACAGCTGTAGAAACAGCGTTGAGATCGCCGCCATGCCGGAGTTGAACACCGCGGCCTCCACCGCGCCCTTCTCCAGCGGCACCAGCTGGTCTTCCAGGATCTCTGCGTTGGGGTGGGAGAGGCGCGAGTAGATCAGATCCACATTTTCGCCTTCGCTCGGCGTGGCGCGACCCAGCGCAATCGCGAATGCACGCTCGGCAGCTTCCGGGCTCGAGAAGACAAAGGTCGAAGAGCGAAACACCGCGGGTCGCGCGGAGCCCACAGAAAGCCTGGGATCGAAACCCCGCGTCAGCACTGCCGTCTCAGGGCGGACCAGGTAGGGAATTTTGTCACGAGCCATGACCCGTTACAGCCTAGCAGCGTTGATCGGTGACGCTAGAATCTAGGGTAATCAAGCGAGCAACTCTGCCTCCGCAGCGGTGCACGCGATGCTGGCGCCGCGAGCGAGGGGAATGCAGACGCTGAGCGCGGATGGATGGCTGAAGGCGTACGGCCCGCAGCTCATGGGCGGGAATCGGCGATCGGTACGCTCTGCAGTTAAGGAGTGTTCGCAAGCCATTGTGCAAGCGAGATTGCATCATGATCGTGTCATGTATCTGTGATGCGTCGCTGGTCTCACACTAACATACCGAATGTTGCTCGAATTCTAACTCACCATAACGTTGCCGCTCGCGGCGATATTCTTAGGATGTGTCACCTCGCTACGCGACAGAATGACGCTTGTGATCATTCTGCACGTGGCATTGTGACACAGGAGAACCCATGACCTTTGAACGGAGAGATCGGCGATGAACCTAGCAGCGAATGTGCGCATGGCATTGGGGTGGACGGTATTGGCGTTGGCAGCGACGGCTTGTGGAGCAACGGGTGGATCTCCAGACCAAGAAGGCGTTGCGATGGTAGGCGAGGTGCAGCAGGGCCTGACCTATCAGGTTGGTCCGGGCAAACCCTATGCGAACCTACAAGCGGTAATCGGTTCTCTGCAACCTGGAGACGTCGTTCAGGTTTCAGGGGACGCAACCTACAGCGGTGACGTCCGTGTCTCGCGATCCGGAACGGCGAGCAGCCCAATCAAGATCGTCGGCGTGGTGGTCAACGGCAAACGCCCTGTGCTTTCGGGCGGCACCAATACCATCGAACTCGCAGGAAATTACCTGATTTTGGAGGGTTTTGATATCACCAACGGCAGCTCACGTTGCGTCTACCATCACGGCAACCAGATCACCGTGCGCGGCAACGTCATTCACGATTGCCCTTCGCATGGTCTTCTTGGCGCGGACACCGGCTCTGGATCTCTGACGCTGGAGTACAACGAGATCTATCGCTGCGGCGCCAGCGATAGACGACATCAAGTGTACATGGCGACGGACGAAACCGCGTTCCCTGGCTCGGTGTTTCGCATGCAATACAACTACGTTCACGACGGCAATGGCGGCAACAACGTCAAGAGTCGTGCCGAACGCAACGAGATCTATTACAACTGGATCGAAGGCGCCTACTTTCACGAGCTTGAGCTGATTGGTCCCGACGGACAGCAAGAGAGCTTGAAGCGTGAAGACTCCGACGTTGTTGGCAACGTGTTGTATCAAGGCTACACGGCGCGATCTCATCCCGCGATTCGCATTGGGGGTGATGGCACAGGGCAGACGTGGGGTCGCTATCGATTCCTGAACAACACCGTGGTCATGGGCAACGCTAGTACCTCAGCGGCATTCCGCCTGTTCGATGGCATCGAAAGCGTCGAGATGCACAACAACGCCCTCTACCGTCAAGGTGGCGCCGCAGTCACGGTGCTGACAGACGCAGACGCCAAATGGAAGAGCGGCCGACAGATCGCAGGGCGCAATAACTGGGTGACCACGGGTTCAACGGGCATCCCCAGTACTTGGACGGCGACGCTTGTGGCAGCGAACCCCGGGTTCGTCAGCGTAGGCAGTCGCGATCTCACCTTGTCATCGACCAGCGCCCTGCGCGACACAGGAACTTCCAACTATCCGTCACCGTCTAGTTTCCCTTTCCCATCGCCATTGCCCGCTGCCGCCTTCGAGCCACCGCCTCATGTGCTGTTGGCTTTGGGCAGCGCAATTCCGCGTGCTCCCGTTGGAGTGGTCGACATTGGCGCGTTCGAGTACGGCAATCTCGGTGTGCCGCCGCCGCTGCCACCGCCGCCGCCGCCTTCCACATCGCCGGTCACGTTACATCCGACCGAAGACACCTTCATCCGCAACGGTACTTACGCCAACAACAACTTCGGGGCGCTTGCCAACCTTGATGTGAAGATGGACACCGAGCCCAACCTCACGCGCGATGCGTACCTGCGTTTCGATCTGAGCAATCTGCCGAGTGTCAGCAGCGCCAAGTTTCGCGTGTACGCCGCACTCTCACTGAGCGACACCGTCACGGCCACGCTTTATCCAGTGACCGGGAGCTGGGCTGAAAGCACGCTGACCTGGAACACCGCGCCCGGGTTCGTCGCCACGAGCCCTCTGGGCTCGCTCAGTGCAACGACGAGCACCTACGCCTGGAAGGAAATCGACGTCGGCAACTTCGTTCGCAGCGAATACGCCGCCGGCCGACGCTTGATCAGTGTCGCGCTGCATTGTTCCGCAGCGTCGACGGAAAAAATGATCATCAATTCGAGCGAGGCGTCCAGCAATCAACCGGAGTTGGTTGTGGCTCCCTGAACGCCTCGCGCACGATTGAGTCAGTTTATTTGACCTCGGGGATCTTGAGTTCCCCGAATACGCCCTGTGCTTCATCGTTGGGGCCGGCGGTGAAATAGAGCTCGTCGCTCTCGAAGCCGCCGGTACCAGGACCGAAAGCCAGCGCCCACAAGCCATCAATGACGAGCGTTTTGCCTTGCGTGTCGACCAGGGTTCCCTCGTGAACGGCCCTTCGGTGCAGCGCAGGGCCCATCACACGGTAGATGTTGACGATGCCATCCCCGAAGTTACCGATCAGGAGCCGGTGTGGAATTCGCCCGAAGTGCGCAGGAGTCACTGCAACACCCCAGGGTGAATTCAGGGCACCTTGCGAGATGAGTCGTTGGATCAGGGAGCCCTCGGAATCGAAGAGATTGACGAACCCATTGCCAGGCCCGGCCTCGTCATCGCCTTCGTCATTGCGCAGCGCGTAGGTCACGATCAGCATGCCGCGAAACGCCTGCACGTTGAATGGCGCAAACCCGGCGGGCATGTTCGGATCCACGAAGCCGCCAGTCGTCGTCACCGGAGCATAGGATGCGTCAAAGACGTCGACCGAGCCCGAAAAATTGGCCGCATAGAGATGCGCTGGGTGATTGCATGCGCTGAGCAGGGTGACGCCTTTGTAGTTTGCACCGCTCGCTGAATTGTTGACCCGCAGCGTCGCTGTTGCACTGGCGCCTCCGTCGCTCGGCGGTTGCCAACCCGAGATAACACCGTCTTCCGTCACGAAGATGAATCGGTCACCGTCGAACGAGCTGGAGTCGGCGTTGAAAACCTGTCCAGTTGGGGCAGAAGGTGACCCTGCGTCAGGGACGCCGGGGATCATGACCGATGGGATCACATGGTTTGCTTCTTCGTCGTACACCTCCGAGATCCCTTCCTCATTGGAAGAGATCCACGCTATTCCCTTAGGATTGAAGGCGAGGCCCCAGGCGTTGACCAGGGTCTCGTCATTCACTCCCGCATCCGGGATGTCAGACACAATATCCGTCCTCTGGACGGCTTGATTGCGCGGCATATTGCGCGCATGCAGGTTAGCTCCGAGTGAC
>DATJEQ010000189.1:0-4598 GCA_035496495.1 Polyangiaceae bacterium | reverse complement strand
CAGATATCTGTCACTTTCGTACATGTATGCGCGATTCTGAGGGGTGATATGTTCTTTAGTGACATAGCGTGCAGCGGCGCTCTGTCGCATCCTATTCGGCATGACTTACGACTCATGGCGCACACTGTTTCGATTCACATTGCTGGCGCTCGCCCTGTCCATCAACACCGCCAGCGCTTGGGCCTGCGGGGGGTGCTTTGGGAGGCCGAGCACCACTGAGATCTCCGAAGTCACCGGGCACCGCATGGCGTTCGCGATTTCCCCCGAACGCACGGTGCTGTGGGATCAGTTTGAATACAGCGGTGCGCCGGAAGACTTCTCGTGGGTGCTGCCGGTGCGCCCGGGTGCGTACGTGGAGCTTGCGAGCCCGGACTTCTTGGATTCACTGGATGCCGCGACCCAGACGCGTGTCGTGTCGCCGCCTGTGACGTGCGGATCACGCAGTTCAGGATCGGGATTCGCTTGTGGGGGCATGTCAGCCTCCAGCAATGCCAGCAGCGCGGAGTTCAGGGAGACGCCACAGGTCACCGTCGTTTCGCAACAAACCGTGGGGCCCTACCAGACTGCGGTGCTGCGCAGTGACAACCCCACGGCGCTGCAGGATTGGCTTGCATCCAACGGCTACGTGATTCCCGATGTTATCGAACCCACCATCGAGGCGTACGTCAATGAAGGTTTCGATTTTCTTGCGTTGCGTTTGCGCCCGAACGTGGGCGTTCAGCAAATGGAGCCTGTGCGTGTCGTCACGCCACAGGGCGAACCGGTACTGCCGCTGCGCATGGTGGCGGCGGGTGTTGGAGACAACGTGGCGATCACCTTATTCGTGATCGGCGACGGGCGCTACGCCATGCCCGATCTGTCGGAACAACAGATCGACGAAAAGGATCTAGTTTGGGATTTCACCAGCAACCACTCTAACATCGACAGTCTTCGTCAAAAAGCACTGCGCAACCTGTTTGGCGTGGCTTACATCGCGAGCTTTGCAGAACCCAATAGCTTGGCAAAGGACATTGCAGGTCCCCAGGGGTATGCCTACTTCAGCAAGCCGAGCAGCCCTTACCGCTACGATAACTTCGCTCAGCTCTACTTCAGCGATCCCAGTGGCAGCTGCCAAAATGCTCTATCGACCTTGTCGCAATACAACTCCATCGAGGAGTGCCAAAGCGGTGGCTGCCAACCCGGCCAGATCCCCGCCGAAGATCTCGTTTGCAACGGCAAGGACGATATCTCGGCGGCCCTGATCGGGATGCGCCCGGCCACCACTTGGTTGACGCGTTTCGACATGAATCTGCCGCGCACCGCGCTCAGCCAAGACTGCACCCTGGTCAAGAGCCCTTTCCAAGAGCGCATCTCGCCCTGGCTGCAGGCGCAGCAGCGCGTTGGTTCGCCTTGCCCCGGGGCGGTATTTTACGGCGATCCAGCCAGTGGATCCTTTGTTCCTTGGGCGCTCGGATTGTTGTTCTTTTCCGCGCTGGGTCATGTTGCGCGGCGCTTATCACGACCGGTGCTTCCCGCCGTTCTCGGCCCCGCTGTGATCCGCAGCTGAGCAAGGCACGCGATCACCTGTCGCTAGATCAGACGAAAAAGCTGCAAGTTCGCGAGCCCCACGCGCTCGCCGGGCTGTGAGCCCTCGATGACGCGCCGCAATTCCTGAAAATAGGCAATGTGCAATTCGCGCAAGCGTTGCCAGTCCTTTTCCGAGACCGTGAATAGGTTATAGGAAAACAAGTCTTCTCCGTTGGCCTCCAGGAGCGGCAAGCGGCCCAAGCCCACTTCAGCCCAGTGCTCCTTCAGCCTGCGCCCCGCGTCGGGGTTTTGCCGGGTGTCGACGGTGAGCACTTGCGCGACCCGCCACAGCCCACGCCGACGTGTGATCAACTGTGAGTCGGCTAGCGCCCGCAAACACTGGCGCTCCTCGGCAAGAGAGATGCCCAAGTGCTCCGCGAGCCAGCCGTCGGTGTGGCGGCCCAGTGCTCGGTACGAGCGCAGCTCGAGCGCCCTCATCACCGCATGACTCCAGGGCAACCCATAGGCGACTTGCCGTTGCGCTTCGAGCACTCGCCACTTGGCGCGCGCTTCGGGAAGCAGCTCCGGAGACACAAAGCTTGCAAGAAAATCCAATAGCCGCAGGGAACTGCAGTCGATCAGCTTGAGAAAATCTGGCAGGCGCGGCTCGGCTTCACCCTTGAGCCAGCGAGCAACGCTGACGCGGTTCTTGCCGACCCGACGTGCGAGTTCGACCACGGTTGTGCCCTCTCTCAGGTGCGTGAGGAAGGCTGCCGCTGTTGGTGGATGAGACCAGTGGCGACGCTGAAGCGATTCGGGCAGCCCGCCGAGAAATGCGCTCATGCGCGCGGGCACATCGATACCCACGCGTGTGCACAGCTCGAAAAAGTGTGCTGCTGTCGGTGCTCGCCGCCCCGACTCCCAGGTGTAAAGCACATTGCTCCCGTAACGCAGCCGGCGACTCAGCGCGACTTGGGAACGCCTGCCGCGCAGCGCGTGGATCAGCTGCTTTGTCAGGGCGCAGTGGTCCATATCTGTCAGATCAGTACATGAATGACCGCATTCGCGCCATACAATGTTCATTACTGTACTGGTCGGCGCGGCCGTTTCCGGACATATTGGGGAGGTGAAGATCCAGTCGCTTGTCCTGTTGCTGCTGCTGCCGTTGACCGTTGCAGGTTGCGGCTCTGCAACCAGTGCCAGCAACGCCGCCGCCAGCGGTGGAAGCGGGAATTACACCGGCGGGCAAACCGGCTCCCTCATTCCCAATTGTGGGCTAGCGCCTGGAAGTGAACGAGGCAGCAGCGTGCCCAGCGAAGAGCAGGCGTTCGTGCTGTACACCGACGGCTGCCCAGCGGCGCTGCAACCCGGGGGGATCACCGTCACCGACGCTAACGGCAAGCCGATTCAGATCGCGCTGCACGCGCTCGGTGATGGCACCTACTTGGTCAGCAGTCAGGCGGTGCTCGAACAAGGGCGGTACGTGGTCACTCTGCCTCAAGGCGCCGATCAGGCGAGCGCAACAATTGAAGTCAGCCAACCCGCGCCATTGCCAACGCGGATTGGTCAGCTGTCCGTCACTTCCAGCTGCAGCAGCAATCGCTTGTTGATTACCCTCGATTCGGCACTCACGCCTTACCTTCCTCTCACGGGGTTTTCGTACAGTGTCGATGGCGGTCCGCCGATCATCGCCAGCGCGTATGGCGCCCTCGTGGCCAATTCCTCCGATGCCGCCACCGCCGACGCGACCCAGCTTTCGATTGCGCTGCCGCGCTGTGACAAGGGCGGATTCTGTCTTCCCCCTGGCAGCCACACCGTCGCCGTGATGGCGACCATCGCGGGCGAAACAGTGCAGCCTGATCCGTTGAGCGGTTCCGTCCGCTTCGATTGCATGACTCAAACGCAAAGCGACGGAACCGTGGCTTGCAATTTCACGGCGTCCGTTCAGCCCCACACGCCATGGCTCTGGGCATGGATGATCGCCCTGTCGACCGCCCTATTCGCCCTGCGTGCACGTCGCGGCATTCAACCTTAAACCCTCAGCGCTTAACCTAAGAGAGGAAAATGCCATGCACAAGAATAACGTCATCATCCGTACTCCCTGTGGGGCCGATTGGAACGCGATGGATCCACGAGGCAGTGCACGCCTGTGTCGCAGTTGCGACAAGTTGGTCCACGATCTTTCAGCCCTGGGCGAGCGTGACGCGGCGCAGCTGTTGGAGCAAACCGCCGGATCGCTGTGCGTGCGCTACCTGTACGATCAAACAGGCAAGATTTGGTTCCGCGAAGATTTCTCGCCCTTGATCCCAGCGCGGCGACTAAAGCTCGGTGCAAAAGGCGTGTTTGCCTTGTCGGCATTGGTAGCCGCTCCCGCGTTGTTTCAGGCTTGCGGAGGCAATGCTGGCAACGGGCGGGGCTACGGCGGCCAAGCTTCCGACGGTGGCGCGCCGGCACCAACGGCCGAAAATAGCGCCACCCAACCAGCCGATGACCCCGCTCCACTCCTCAGCAACCCACCTGCAGAGCCTGAATCGCTCAAGTAGCCTAAAACGAGACGCGTGCGCTCCCGCGCACCGGAATGCGCCAGGTCGTGGAAGCTTCGACCCGTAATCTCTGCTACAGCGCCCTTATCGTGGACGGCAGCAACACTACAAACGCGCCCGACAACTCGCAGAGCGTGGCTCAACCCGCGCCTCCAACGCTGGATGCCAATGGCCGTGAGCGCCCTCGGTTCGTTCTCGATTTTCCGCGAGATCCCGAGCTGGATCTGCTGGTGGCGGCTTTTGAAGCCGGCAATTACGCCCAGGTGCGCCGCGATGCACCACGGCTAGCCGCCAGTGCTGCTAACGAGCAAGTGCGCAATGCGGCACTTGAGCTGCGTCGGCGTATCGATCCAGATCCCACCGTTCTGTTCTTGTTGGGGCTGGCTTTTGCGCTGCTCATCTTGATCGCGGTGTGGGCCTATTGGTACTGAACACCAGGCAGCATTCATGGAGCGGTCATGGAGCCGCGCCATCGGTGCGCTGAAGTTTCAGGATCTTGTCCCCCGTCTGAATGGTCTCACAGTCGGGTTCGACCTCAGCTTGTAGATC
>DATJEQ010000188.1:0-6530 GCA_035496495.1 Polyangiaceae bacterium | reverse complement strand
CAATTGCGCACTCAGAGGGCTCTGGGCAGCGCTTCTGTAAGTTTAACCTTCCCCCTCAGCCGGGGGCAACACTCCTCGGGGAACAAGGCTCCGTACGCGCTTGTTCTGATGGAACATGCAGGATTTGCCCCGTCAAAGGTTGGGTGATATCTGGCTGCCCACACCTCAATCGCAGCGTCCGCGGGACGTGGTAGGATAACGACTCACATGGGTTCAATGTCTATTGTTCATTGGCTGATCCTTCTCACCATCGTCCTGCTGTTTTTTGGCGGGGGTAAGTTGGGAGACCTCGGCAAGGGCATGGGCGAGGGGATCAAGAATTTCAAGAAGGGCCTCACCGATGATGAGCCGTCGGAAAACGCGGATCTGAAGAAGCGCATCGCAGAGCTCGAAGCCAAGAACAAAGAGAACAAGCCTGAATAAGGCGTTCGGTAGTTCTCAGGTCTACTGCCGTTTAGTCGACTGCGGTGTGGTCCAATTGATCGTGCGGGCGATCTGCAACCAAGCGGCGATGAGCAGCAGCCCGCCCAAAGGCGTGAGGTAGCCGAACTGCACGATGCCGGTCAGCGCTAGCGCGTACAGCGAACCGGAAAAAAGCAAGACACCCGTGAGCATCAGCTTCGCGGACAAAGCGCTGACCGCAGCCGCTTGCTCAGTGCGTTCCTGATGCAGCCCCAGGGCGAGCAGCGCCACCGAATGCAGCAGGTGGTACTGCACGCCGGTTCGGTACGCTTCCATCAAGGCTGGATCGACGCGGGAGCTCAGCCAATGCGCGCCGAAGGCCCCTGCAGCTACCGCGAGTGCCCCGACCGTGCCTGCAACTCGCGTTAATCTCACGGATTTTACGATACCAGCGGGAGCGGCCTGGAGCAGTTGTTTTTGGGGGGTCAGTGCGCGGCGGGCGTGATAGATCCGCCCCCGCTATGCAGCTCGACGCACTAGCGGCGCGCAAGCCCTTTGAAGCCCTGCATTTTTGCCGGAGCCTGCTCGAGCTGTGCAAGCCGCGCATCACGCGCATGGTGGTGATCACGGCGTGGCTAGGGGCGGTGATCGCGCCGGGTCCGGTCCGTTGGGCCAGCTTGGTCGTGACACTGGTAGGCACGTCGTTGATCGTCGCGGGGGCGAACGCGCTCAACATGGCGCTTGAAGCCGACGCCGACGCGTTGATGAAGCGCACGCGCGAGCGCCCAGTGCCGGCTGGTCGCATCAGTGCGGAGCTGGCCATACTGTTCAGTGTGGGCATTGCTGTGCTCGGTTACGCGGTGTTGGCGCGTTGGGGTAACCCGGTGTGCAGCGTACTCGCGGTGGGGGCCTTCCTCGCCTACGCGTTCATCTATACCCCCGCAAAGAGGCATTCGGCTTACGCGCTACATATTGGCGCGGTGCCCGGCGCCATCCCGCCGCTCATCGGTTGGGCCAGCACCCAGGGTACGCTGTCGTGGGCGTCGCTCAGCCTGTTTTTGATTCTCTTCATCTGGCAGCTGCCGCATTTCATGGCCATCGCGCTGTTTCGCGTCGCGGAGTACGAGCGAGCGGGCTTTCAGGTGTACCCAACAGTGAAAGGCGTCCCGAGAACGGAGCGCGCCATGATGCACTGGTCGGCGCTGCTGGCGATCGCGGGGCTCTTGCCTTGGGCGTTCGGCCTTGCGAACGGCGTGTACGCAGCCGTTGCGCTGCTGCTGGGCGCCGGGTTCTTTGCGCTGGTGGCCTTTGGGCGCAAATGGCTGCAGGCCGAGCGCTACGCGCGCACCGTGTTCTTCGCGTCTATCCCTTACCTGGTGCTCTCGCTCGGGGCGCTGGCCCTGACAGCGCAATGAATGCGCGCGCAGTGATCACGTGGGCCCAGTGATCACGTGGGCCCAGTGATAACGTGGGCCCAGTAACTGGGCATCCCCCAGAATTAGTGGACCTTGATCCGAGGGCCGCTCTTTGCGCGGTTGGGCGTTGCGACGCCGCTTGAGCCACCCGCTCCGGCAACAGCCAGCTGCGAAATCATGTGACTCACCGAATCCGCGATGGCTTTCGCGAGCTCGATTGAGCCGGAGGATTTGGGCACGAATTGACCGAGCTTCTGTGCACGTTGGCACACCTCGGGGTCGCCGCTGGCGCTGAAAAAGACGACCATGCCAATGCTGCCGCGATCAAGCAGCGCGGTGGCAATCTCGATTCCATCCGCGTCGGGCAGATCGATATCCATCACGGCGCAGTCGAAGCTGCGGCTGAACATCAACGCGTCACGCCCCCGCCCGCAGGCGCTCACCTTGTGACCGAGGCGCTCTAAGAAGCGACCGATCGATCGATTGACCTCCGGATCGTCTTCCACGATCAGAATGTTCAAGCTGGTGATGCCTCGCACTGAATAAGCCCCAATCAGCGCCTGACTTATTGCGCCGGGCAGCGAGCATGGTCAAGGCAAATTCCTGGACTGATTTAGCTGCGTTAACAGTTGTGAAAGCACGCAAACTATTTGCACGCCCGTGCTGTTCCCTTTCGGAACGTTAACGCAGCGACGAAATCTTTGAGATCTCAGTCGAATGCGAAATCAAAACCAGCGCCGCACAGGAAAACAGCAACGCGCATAGGGGCACGTCGATGTTCGCTTGAGAGATGAGCGCGAGTGCGACCGCAACGCGAACCGGAGCTTGGGTGACCGGCCGGCTGAGCACCAGCAATCCCACTGCAAAAGCGGACAACTCCACCATGTCGCGCACCGCAGGCAACACCAGAGGGTCGGGATGAGTGCGCAGCTGATTCAACGTCCGCGCGGCGAGCAGTGAAAAGAAATTAGCGCCGTCCTTCGTACCGAGCAGCGAAAGATAAATGAGCAACGCGGGGGGCATCAGCGCGAACAGGGCTAACGCCAATCGTTTACCTGAGTGAATCACCCAATACAGTGCGAAGACAAGACCGAGCGCGCCCACGCCGAAGGCAACCGTGGCCAATATGCGTGCGGTCATGAACTCGCTTGCATGCGCCAGACTACTGGCCCTGAGCGCCAGCAGCCCTGCGACCACGTGCAGCAGGCCACTGACGCTGACGATCATGAGTACGATGCCTGCGGCGCGCAGCGAGGGTCGATTGAAGGCGAGGATTGAGGCCAGAAGCCCCAAAGTACCCGCACACGCCGCGATTCCCACGAGCCAGGTCTCCGTCAGCGGGGCAAGCGCCACATTTGCGAGGGCCACAATGGCGAACATCAGCGAACCGCTCAGCGTCATCAGCGCGCGTACCACGGCTGAAATCCCGCGGTCGGCGAGCGCATTGAGCAGCAAATGCATGCACAGCCAACCGCCCCACAACAACGTCAATTGAGCCAAGAAGGCCGCAAGGGACGGCACCGTGGCCGAGCCGGTTTCGATGCGGGTGATCCACACTTCGATGCCGGATCGCGTTCCCGGAAGTGCGGGAGCAAGCCCCCTTCCCAGTAGCACCGCCAAGCTGGCGCAAACGGCAAGAGCCAGCCCTTGCCCTGATTCGGTCATGGCGCTGGCGTGCCGGTGCTCGGTGGTCATTGATGGATCAATGCTAACCGATGCTGCTGCACATTGGGCAGGGAGAGATTCGGCACGGGAATGCCACCGCGATCGAGCAGGAGGGAGCCCTGGCGGCTGGGCACCGGGTTCTCCTCGGGGCGCAGTGGGTTGGGCAACGGCGAATCGCCGGGGACGCCCTTGGGCGCGGCGCGCAGCATGATGGGTTTGGCAAAATAGGTGGAGCAGGCGTAATCCGGGTTTCGCCAGAATTCCCAATGCAAGTAGACATGGCCGTCGGGCGATACGATCGCGCTCGGCGGTGGACCAAAGGGCGCAGCCCGCTCGACCGAATCCAGCGCACCAATATCGAACGCAGTCACGCCGCTCGCTTTGGTCACGCCGCGTTCGAGTAAATGGCCATCCACGCCATCCAGGATGATTTCCAGGTTGGTGCTCATGTCCATGCGGTTTAAGGGATTGTCATTGGCCAGCCCATCGAGGCTCGCGAGGAACTGCTCGGCAAAAATGGGGTGAATTCGCTCGTGCATCTGATTGAGGTAGAGTGCAAAGGGCACTTGAGCCGTGTTGAGCGCGGTCTGGTTGCCGGGCTTCACGTGGGGCACATAGTTTTCAATTGCTGAGCGCCAATGCTCAAGTCCCGTGGCGTGCCATGATCCGCGATGCTTACTGCGGCGACGCTCACCGTCAGCCAAGAGCTGGCGCGCCAGTTGATCTTTCCCCACGGTGGCCAGCGCGTCAGCCTGGCTGAGATTCAGATTGATGCCACTCGCGGTGCGCCCGGTTGCGCCCAAACCCAGAAGATCCGCTGGGCCACGCGAACCTTTTGCAGCGGGTAGCGTGAATTTCTTGAAGGCTTGAGCCGCCTGCGCGCGCTGAGCCACCGTTCGATCCGCCATGCGGAATTGGCCGTCGCTCGCATTACCGACATCCGGATTTTCGTTGCTCGCTTTGGTTTCGCTTTGCTGTTTGGCCCCCGGCTGAGCCTTTGCGGCAGCGTTGTTCGCTATGCGACTTTGCGCCTCCCTTGAGATCTGCTTTTGGCTTTGAGCCTGCTGCGCTTGCTTGCTGCCGGCGCGTGTGGGCTCGGCCGAAGCGCTCTGCTCTTGTTGCCCTTGTTCGGGGTTACCCGGTGCGCGGTCTTGGTTGCCCGGGCGATCTTCATTCTGCGCGATATCGGTGACGTGGGAATCGCCTGGGTCCGCCGTGGGCCCGGCGTAGTCGCCACCCGGCGTTGGCTTCGCATCGTTCTGCTCCGTCGAGGTGATGCGCGCCTGAGTTTCCTCACTCACGCGGTTGTTGAATTCCCCGATCTTGTCGGCATTGGGGTTGGGCGCTTGATTCTTGTCCTCGACGTGTTGCTGCACTGCAATGCGGTTCTGGGCTGCGGCTGGATCGACCTTGGGCGGAGCCGGCTGTGCGGGAGTCGCCTCAACTTTGACCTCAGCGGCTTGCTTCTTTTGCTCGGGTTTGGGCGCCGGAGGCTTCTCTTTTTCTTTTGGCTTCTCGGGCTGCGCCTGCAGTTTGTCATTCAAAGCGACTGGCTCGTTCGGGGCTGGGGGCGGCGTTGCCGGCTCGGGCGGCTCGGGTGCGGCTGGTTGCGGCTCGTCGGGTGAATCGATCGAAATCTCGATGATGCCCTGGGCCTGCCGAATCCCACTGGAAACGGCCAGCGCGAAGCGGCGCACGTCCATCTGCTCATGCGCGAATTCAGAGATCTTCTCCGCCCCGCCGCCCCAAGTCAGGTGCAAGAGGATGGCCGTGGCAATCCACAGGAACAGGGGGATGTTGGGCTCGCGGCTCATGAGCGTTCTCGGGGCAATCGTTGGCGTGGCCCCACGCCGACGCGGCCACAAGAAATTAACACCGGCAGTGGGATCCAGCAATTAACGCGGCCCAAACGCGCCAATTGCTCGATTCTATTACTGATTGTGGGGCAATTTGTCGCGCCCAAAGCGCTGTTTGGCTCGCTCGCTAGGCCTTGCTGATTGCAGGCCAATGCTCCGCGATTTCTTCGGCGGTCCAGATGCCGCCGTCTCCCTCTTTAAACTGCCCGCGGCTCTCGACCATCTTGTAACTGCTGAGTCTGCCCCCCGCAACGCTGAGCACCGCGCCGGTGAGATCGGCGCTCAGAGAGCTGGCCAAGAACAGGTGCACGGGCGCGACGTGATCGGCGCTCATGGAGTCGACTTGGTGGAAGATAGGAAGCTGTTCGGTGAGGCGCGTCTTCGCCAGCGGCGCCACCGCGTTCACGCGCACCTGGTAGCGTTGCAGCTCAATCGCGCAGGTGCGGGTCAAGCCGTAGATGCCGGCCAGCGCTGTGGCGCTGCTCGCTTGGCCGTAATTGCCGTAAAGCCCGGCGTTGCTGGTGGTGTTGACGATGCTCCCGCCGCCATTTGCTTTCATGTGCGGCACCACGGCTTGAGTGCACAAGAGCGCAGCTTGTAATTGGACTTCAATCACGGCGCGCCAATCATCAAGCGCGACCTTCAACAGCGAGGCGTCGCGGTGAATGCCGGCATTGTTGATCAACACGTCGATCGCGCCGCTGTGTGAGAGGGCGAGCGCGGCAAGCTCTGTTGCACCGCTGGGCTGACTGACGTCGTGCGTGCTGGCTACCGCCGAGCCGCCGCGTTCCTTGATCTCAGCGACTACCGTGGCGGCCACTTGTTCTGGCGCGGGGTTGCCGCTTGAGTCGACTCCCAAATCATTCACGATCACGTGGGCGCCGTGTTCGGCAAAGAGCAGCGCCGTGGCGCGCCCGATGCCCCGGCCAGCGCCCGTGACGATCGCGACTTTTCCCGTGAGCAATTTCATTGCGGCCACTCGTCGATCAAAAATCGCGACGCGTCCAGGGCAATGCTCAGGCGCGAAGCGATCAGGACCCAGCGCCGCGGTACAACCCGTTGTCCTCGATGTAGCGCAGCACCTCCTGGGGCAGCAATGCGGCCAGCCGGGAGCGGTCGCGGGCGGCGCTGCTGAGCAGGGTTCGGATCTCAGACGACGAGACCTCCGGCAGTAGGCTCAGTTGCGCTGCTG
>DATJEQ010000187.1:0-7442 GCA_035496495.1 Polyangiaceae bacterium | reverse complement strand
GCGGTGATCTCGCGGATGTTGATCTCAGGATTGAAATTCGTGGCAAAAGCGTGGCCATGGTTGCCGGCATTGCAATCCAAAATGTCCACGAAATGGATCTCGTCGAATAGGTGCTTCTGGGCGTACGCGCAGAACACGTTCGTCACGCCCGGATCGAAGCCCGAGCCAAGTAGGGCCATGATGCCCTTCTGCTTGAAGCGATCCTGATAAGCCCACTGCCATTTGTATTCGAATTTTGCCTCGTTGGGCGGCTCGTAATTCGCTGTGTCGAGATAAGGAACGCCCGTTTCCAAACACGCGTCCATCAGCGCCAGATCTTGATAGGGCAGCGCGACATTGAGAAGCAAATCTGGCTTCACCTTGCGGATCAGCGCAACTGTCTGTGACACGTCGTCCGCATCCAGCGACTCAGTTTGAATCGAGCGGCCCCACAGCTCTCTCACTTGCGCTGCAATGGCCTGCGCCCGAGACACAGTGCGACTGGCAAGCACGATGTCGCCAAATACGTCTTTGGCCTGCGCACACTTGTGCGCCACGACGCCACCCACGCCCCCTGCACCAACGATCA
This sequence comes from Polyangiaceae bacterium, assembly GCA_035496495.1. GTDB lineage: Bacteria > Myxococcota_A > Polyangia > Polyangiales > Polyangiaceae > SZUA-265. Next base: position 6,874 of record DATJEQ010000187.1, on the reverse strand, counting down.
AGACTTTGCTCATCGCTTCGTTCCTCAGGATCCCAATAACCGCACGGGCGGTTTGCTGCAACTGTCCTGAGCTGCAGCTAGCGGCGCGACAGGAATAGATTCAGCAGCACCGTAAGAACCAGGCTGATCAAAATGCTGCTGGCGATCGGAAAATGTACGGTGGTGTTCTTTCCCTTCCAGCTGATGTCGCCGGGTAAGCGCCCCAACCCGAATTTGTCGGCGGCGAGCATCAAGAGCCCCAGTGCGGCAATCGCAACACCCACGAACACCAGTACGCGCCCGAATTGCCCGAATCCTGGCTCCTGCATTTCAGCGCTTCTCCCCAAGACCGCACCGCTCAAGCACCAGCTGAGCGAGCAACGGGTGCACGCCCAGCGGTTCCGTTACTCGGAACTGTACGTGCGGGTGGGCCGCGGCAACCTCTTCCACCATCCGCGCGATGTCCACGCTGGCATGACGCCCCGGCGACAAGAAGTACGGATGCACGATCACTTCGGTCACTCCCGCGTCCACGCATGCCGCGCAGGCAGCAGAGAGCGAGGGTTGCACCAGCTCCATGTGCGCGATCTGCACAATCCAATCAGAGCCCAAATTGGCCTGCACCAGCGCACCCATTTGCACCAGCGCCGCATTGGCTTGTTCAAATTTGCTGCCGTGGTCGACCAGCACAATGGCCCGCTTCATGGGCGTGAAGCGTAACGCTTCCCCGCGCGCAGTCGCGCAAAACTTGCGACAAGGGGCGCAACTCTTTCAGGGCGGCTGAGGGCGGCAGGCGCGAACGGCTTTTTGCAGCCAATTTCTGGTGGAATTGCGAGCATTTCACGCCCTTACCCGAGCCCCCCGCAGAGCACTTGCAGTCTCCAGAAATCAGCGGCATCACCCCCGCCCACGAGGTTAGACTGGCCCCCATGATGGGATTAAAAAATCCGGGTGATTGGCGCACGCTGCTGTGGGCGGTGTTGGGCCCCTCTTTTATCGTGCTGCAGTACATGCACCCCGAGCTGGTGAAATACCTTTTCTGGATCAGCTGCTACTTCGCGTTGTCGTTCGGCGTGATCGCGCACAACCACAACCACGTGCCGACCTTCAAGAACAAGGCCGCCAACGACTGGTTCGGCAATTGGCTGTCGATTTTCTACGGCTACCCCACCTTCGCCTGGATCCCCACGCACAACCTCAATCACCACCGCTACGTGAACACGGCGGGGGACGCGACGATCACCTGGCGTTTCACTAACCGCCATCGAATCGACGTGGCCGCAACGTATTTTTTCGTCTCCTCCTATTATCAGGGCGATTTGATCAAGGAGTTCATTCGCAAGGCCAAGGCTAATAACCCCAAGCTTTACGTGAAAATTCTGTCGCAGTATGCGGTTTGGCTTGGGGCACACGCCATCATGTTGGCGCTGGCCATCGCACTGCACGGCGTTTCTACGGGCTTGTACGTGTGGGGGCTCACCATGGGCCTACCGGCGTTCTTCGCGCTGTGGACGATCATGTTGTTCAATTACGACCAACACGTTCACGCCGACCCGTGGTCGCAGAATCACTCGCGCTCTTGGTCCAGCCGCATTCTGAATTTTTGGCTGTTTAACAACGGCTACCACGCCGCCCACCACGAGCGCCCCGGCGAACATTGGACGAACCTGCGCCAGGTTCACATGGACATCGAAGGCAAGATCGATCCAGCGCTCAAGGAAGTGAGCCTGTTTTGGTATTGGACGCGCGAATACCTGCTGGCGCCGTTCTTCCCGTCGTTGGGCTCGAAGCAACTTGGCCCCGGCCCCATGAATGACCCGCGCGGCGCTCGCAAAGAGGGCCTGGCCGCGGCCGACATTGAACTCGGGGAAGCCGGCAGTAACTCCGACAACTTCGTTCGTTTGACCTGAGGCGTTTGGCCAGAGTGGTCTGAGCAGGGCCCGAGCAGAGTGGTCTGAGCAGGGTGGCCTGAGCTCGCCACTAGCCGTCGCTCACCGGCGGCGGGCCATGGCCTTTATCTTGGCCCTCAATTTTTTAACTTGAGCCGCGGTGGCTTTCAGCCGCGTTTGCACGCTGGCCAGATCGCGTTCGCATTTGGCGCACTCACCACCGGAAGCCGAGTTGTCCGCGGCCTCTTCTTTCTTTGAGCAAGCTGTCAGCCCCAAGGAGCCAATCAGCAACAAAGCCAGGGGTACGTGGCGTAAGGAAATTCGGTTCATTGTGGTTCAGCTTTCAATTCACGGGGTCGACGACGATTTCAACGCGTCGGTTGTTGGCACGCCCGTCCGCCGTCGCGTTGTCGGCAATCGGCTCGCGTGAACCATTTCCCACGGCTTCGATCTTGTCGGAATCAATGCCTTCGCTCACCAAATAGCTGCGCACCGCTTGGGCACGGCGCAACGATAGCGCTTCATTTTGAGAAGGAGCACCGCGCGAGTCCGTGTGCCCTTCTACGCGCAAATGCTTATAGCCTTGCTCTTTCAGCGCCTTGGCCACATCCGACAACTTTTGACGCGCCATGGGCAACAGCTCTGAGCGCCCGGTGGTGAACAGCACTTCGCCTGAAAGCGTGATCACCATGCCGCGCTTCTCTTGGCTGACTTTGGCGATCTGGGCCAGCGCCGCAGCAGCGCGTGCTTCCGCTCCTTCACGCGCCGCACGCTCCTTGTCGAGTTCGCCCTTCACGCGCGCCACTTCCTCGGCGCCGATCTTGGAAGCCGCCTCCAACTTCTTGCGATCGGCCAGCTCTTCTGTGGTGGCTTCCAAGAGCACACCCTGAAGCTGCATTTTGTCCTTCATGGCGTCAGCCGACTGTTTCTTGGCGAATTCCTGATTGCCCACCGAAACGGCCAGCTCAGCACTACGCTGCGCTACGTAGGCCAGCGTCTTCACGTGATCCTCGTCGTCGCCGTCTTTGAAGGCTTGTTCCGCTTTTGCCAACGCCTGGCGAGCTTCCTCCAACTTCACGGGCGCTACATCCGGAGCTTTGGAGTGCTCCGCGTTCAACATGGCGTCTTCCGCAGAGTGAAGCTCCATCGGAGCCGTTGCAGCCCCGCAAGCGAGCAGCAGGCCAGCAGTCATTGTTGCGAGTCCAGGTTTGATCATAGAAGCTTTGATTTGTTTAGTGCTCATGGCTTTCTCCATCACTTCTTGGACTTGTCTTTGAGCGCCTGTACTTCAGCCAACGCTTTTTCGGCTTCGACTTGCAGCGCCGTTTCGCGGGCAATTGCGAGCGCCAAGGTGGCGTCAACGGAGGCACGCTCCAGCGCCCATTCGGCCTTCTCGTTCTCACCCTTCTCAATCAAAGCTTTGGCCTCAGTGATCTGATCCTTGGCCTTCTTGACGCTCAACGCAGCTCTGGGCACGTCTTCCGCACCGCCTGCTTCAGCGGCACTGACGTTTGCTTCGGCGGCTGTCATTTGATCGTGCGGCACGGCGGCGCCCCCGCAGGCCAGCGCAGAAAGCGACCCAAGTACAGAGGCCAGAGCCAACCCAATTCGAGTGTGATTGTAGGTCATCGTTCCCTCGGCGAAACGCGCGGCAAAAACGCCGCGGGAGCGGAATTTGAGCTGAATTGAGCCCAACTTGCAAGCGCTGCCGCCGGGCGACGCACCTTTTGCCCGGCGCTTAGACAACCCTTAAAGGACCGCCCCCTAACCGGGTGCTCAGCATTTCCCTCAGATGTGGGCAAATATGGCCCTGTCCACTCAGTTGGTCTCAATCGCAGGGAACTTCGTTATGAGTCCTTGTGGCCGATCCTCTGCGCATCAACGACACCCTGGTGATCCCGGCAGCTGAGCTGCACTGGGCGGCGGTGCGCGCTTCGGGTCCGGGGGGTCAGAACGTGAACAAAGTCGCGAGCAAGGTCGAACTGCGCTTCGATTTGCGTCACACCCGATCTCTGGACGCTGGCAGTGCAGGACGCCTGTTTGCGCTCGCCGAAAACCGGGTCGACAAGGATGGGCAATTGGTCATCGTGAGTCAGGTCCACCGCGATCAGCAGCGCAACCTGGAAGACGCGCGCGAGAAATTGCGAGCGTTGATCGTGCAAGCACTCGTGGTGCCCAAGCGCAGAAGAAAGACCAAGCCATCGCGTGCCGCAAAAGAAAAGCGCCTCACAGACAAGCGCTTGCACTCCCAAAGAAAGCAGGCCCGCGGCAAATCAACGGGCGACTATTGAGCGGCTCATTCTTTTTCAAGGTCGACCAACGCGTCGACCGCGAGCACTACGTGGTCGACTGGATTCGACTCCGCAACGATGGCACGCACCTGATTCATGTACGCTTTTTGCAGCTCGCGCAGCTTCTCCAAGTCCTTTTTGGAGATTGAGAAGAGATTGTACATCAGGCCGCGCGACCCCAATTCCGTGCGACGGATGGCCTCACGCGCCCACCAAGCGCGTAACTTGCGAGCCTTATTCGGATTCGTGCGCGTATCGAGCGCCATCACGTCGCGCAGTACCCAGTGTTGGTCTTGCCACTCGATTTGGCCGCTCTTGAGCAGCAGCGCCAAGCAGCGCTGCTCTTCTTCGCGACTGATGCCAATGCGCTCGGCAATCCAACCCAGGCGGTGCTTGGAAAGGGCGGCGTAGCCTTCCAGCTCAATCGCTCGCAATACCGCCTGTGTCCACGGCGTGTCGTACGCCAGGTTACGCGCCACTTGCAGCTGCTCCCAACGCAGACGCACGCTGGGCAGCGAACGTGGGCTGACGAATTGTTCGATGAAGTCGATCACACGCAGCGAGCTCGCCTCCACCAGCATGAAGAACTCGGCGAGATTCGGCTCTGCAGCGCCGCGCAGCCAGCGCGCAATGGCGAACCGGTTGAGCCCACTGCGTTCGGCCAATTCCAGCAGCCTCAGATTGCCTTTCAGATCTCTAAGCAGGCAACTGATGCCCTCAGGGGTGGCTGGGTCGCGTTCCGCGAGCCACTCCGGCTCCGCCCGAAAAAATGTGCGCAGAGCGTCTTTGACGTCCACCCCCACTCGCTCCGCAGCCCACAGTGTTTTTGCCGCGGTCGGGAAATTCCGCTGGTGCTCCCAGAGGTAAGCGACGTTGCTCTTGTAGCCCAGCCTGCGACTGAATGCGGTTTGCGAGCGTTTACCGCGCAACGCGCGCAGGAATTCGCTCGCTACATCCCCGTAATCCACATCTAAGAGTTATGCACATGAAGGAGCGAATTGGTAGGATGGAATGTGCAGCGCGGTGCTGGTTTACCGGATCTAGGTCGGGTAGCGTGGACACTCACTGAGTAGATCCTTGGCTTCCCTATGAACAAGCGCCCCAGTTTGCCCGTCCTGGGCCTCGCTCTCGGTTTTTTGTGCATCGCGCCTTACGGCTGTGAAGGCGGACAAACGGGAGATACTTCGGGGTCAGTTTTGGGCAATGGCGGTACTATCGCCAGCGGTGGGACCGCCATGGCAACCGGCGGAAGTGCGACCGGAAATGGCGGCATGACAGTCGGGCACGGCGGCACGACTGCAACAGGGGGCACTTCCGCAGGAGGCTCACCCGCAGCGGGCGGCGCTGGCGGTACTGTGGCGGCCGCGGGAAGCCCAGCCGGCGGAGCCGGTGGCGCGGCAACGGGTGGCGCAGCAAATGGCGGCGGCGGAGGCACAAATGCGGGCGGCGCAGGCGGCGCAGGCGGCGTGGGCGGAGAGAGCCCGGATGCCGGCAGCACACCCGACGCCAGTTATTGCCCGGATGCGGATGCTGCGCTGGGTTGCAACTGATCGGGGTTGCAACTGATCGGGGTTGCAACTGATCGGGGGCCGCGGCGCACCATTCGATACGGGTGATTCAACGCATTACCCGTACAATGCGCAGCAAATTGCGGTTTCGTGCACGCGCGGCGAAATGGGGGTAGCCTTTTGCCACTTCGAAGGAGGGCATCATGTTCACGTTGCCTAAGGGAAAGGGCGCACTGTGTGTCGCCGCCCTATTTGCGTTGATAGTCCTGGTTCCAGGCCGCGTGCTGGCCTGCGGTGGTTTCTTCTGTTCACAAACGGCACCGGTCAATCAATCCGCCGAGCAGATCATCTTCTCGAAGAATGCCGATGGCACGGTCACCGCCGTCGTCAGCATCCAATATCAAGGCCCTTCCACTAAATTCGCCTGGGTGTTGCCCATTGCGGGCAAGCCAGATGTGGGAGTCTCTTCGAGTCTGGCCTTTCAACGGCTGCTCACCGCGACCACGCCGCAGTACACGCTGACCCAGCGGGTCGAAGGCACGTGTAAACCCGGTGACACTCGCGGCGTGCCCAACACTGCGTTCGCCGGCGGTACCCCCACCTCAGCCATGGCAGACGGCTCAGGCAGCGGCCACTCGGTCAACGTCGTCGCTCAAGGATCGGTTGGCCCCTATGATTATGTGGCTATTTCGGTTGCCCAAGATGCGGGCGCTCCGGCACAGGTGGCACTCGATTGGCTAGCATCGAACAATTTCGACGTCAGCGCCCTGGGAGCCGACATCCTCAATTCCTATCTGGAACAGGGGCTTAACCTGTTGGCATTTCGACTGAACAAGGACAGCGACACCGGTTCTATCCGACCCATCAGTGTCACCTATCCGGCCGATTACCCCGCCATTCCCATCCGCCCCACCGCGGTTGCCGCCACACCGAATATGGGCGTGATGGTGTACCTGGTTGCGGATGCCCAAGGCATTCCCAAGAACTACAAATCCCTGGTGCTGAACGAGGCCCTGATCAACTGGTTCTCCTTTGCGTCCACCTATAATCAAGTGATCAATCGCGCGGCAGACGAGGCGGGTGGCCAAGGCTTCGTCACCGAATTCGGCGGCGCGAGCACCGCGTTCAGCGACACCATCTGGAGCCCAAATGATCAGATCAGTTGGGAGAATTTCCAGAACGGAGATTTTAGCAATGGCCAATTCGG
>DATJEQ010000186.1:0-6286 GCA_035496495.1 Polyangiaceae bacterium | reverse complement strand
GGTCGGGTGCTCGTGGGCCGCATCGTCAGTTCCGAGTGCCCAGAATAGAGTTTTTGTTACTCGGCGTCGCGCTCGCGTTTTTCGCTGGCTTTTTCGCGCTGGAAACAGCCTTTTTCGTCACCGGGGCGTGAGGCGCCGGAGCCGGTGCTGTCGCCGGGGCAGGCGCGGGCTGTGTTGGGGGAGCGGGGATCACTTTGGGTTGATGAGGAGCGTCGCCGGGCACCGCGCTGGCGGTGGGTGCGACTTCGGGAGCAACGGTCGGCTCGGCGGGAGCGGCAGCGGGCGCGGCTGGCAGAGTATCTTTTTGGATCACCTCGCTGGGGGCCACTGGGCGCACGGGCAACGCCGTGGCTTCAGGCGCAGCAGCGGAGCTCTGCATGCGCTGAGAGAAAAACCAACCGCCGCCCACCAGAGCCCCCGTGACCAAGCTGATCGCGGTCACCATTAACAGCGTGCGCCTCGGGCGTTCACGCGAGCGTTCGCGATCCCATTCTAAGAGCGTGCCCGGATCCCCGCTGGAACTTGGCTTGCTGTCCGCTGGGCCGCTGGAAGGCGGTTTGCCCGCAGCCACGTTATTGGAAACGGGCGTGCCGTCCGCGGAAGCCAATGTGGCCGCTGCAGGGCGCTCGACCGAAATGGGGATCGCGATTGAACCGGGCACGGCTCCTGAAGGCGTGTGCACTGTCGCCGCGTCGCGCGGGTTTGCCGGTCTTTGAACTGCCGTATGCAGCGCGGCGCCGGGCTGCTGTGGCGAGGAGGAACCGTGCATTGCCTTCGCGGGTTGCACCGCAGCGAAGGGCGCACCGGAGACTGCTACGGCTGGCGCTCCCAGTGCAGGCAGCACAGCTCGCGCAGCGCGCGGCACTTCGGCGGGCAATTCCGCGAGCAGCTTTGCCGCGAGCTTTGGCGACCCATAAGGCGCCAGCGCGCGCATCAATTCGTGAGCGCTTTCAAAGCGCAGCTCCCGATCGCGCTGCAAGCAGCGCTCCACTACGCGCGCCAACTCAAGCGGCACATCCGTACGAAAAGAATCAATGGGCAGAATGGGCGCGCTGATCACATTGGCCATGATCGCGCCGGGCGTTTTGCCGTCGAACGGGTGTGCCCCTGCCAAGAATTCGTACAAGATCAACCCGATTGCCCACAGATCCGCTCGCTCATCGACTTCCTTCGGAGCGGTGATCTGCTCGGGAGCCATGTAACGCGGCGTGCCCACCACGAAGTTGCCCTGGGTGGTCAGCCCGTCGTTGTTGCCTTCGCGAGAAAAATCGCTGTCGTCGAGCACTTTGGAGACGCCGAAGTCCAAGACTTTGACGCGCAGCGTATCGTCGGGCCGCTTGATCACGAACAAATTGGTGGGCTTCAGATCGCGGTGCACAATGCCCAGCTTGTGCGCCGCTGCGAGACCAGCGAGCGCTTGCAGCATCCAATCGACGGCCTCTGTCACTCCCCGCTGACGCGCATCCGTGACGTGCGTGGCCAAATCCACGCCATCGAGATACTCCATCACAATGAACGGGATGCCGCTGGGCAGCACGTCGATGTCACTGACGCGGGCGATGTATTCGGATTCGATGTTCGCAGTCGCGCGCGCCTCTCGCACAAACCGTTCCGAGGCTTTGTGTACGCCGGTGATCTCGCTGCGCATCAGTTTGATGGCCACATCGCGGTTGAGCGAGAGGTGGCGCGCTTTGATGATCGCCCCCATGCCGCCTTCGCCGATGACGCCAAGGACGCGGTACTTGCCCGCGATCACGGTTCCCGGTGTGGTCGGCAGATCTGTTTGCGTTTCCATTGGGGACCGAATTGACCCCTAAGAATGGCAGATTTCGGCGCGGGATGCGCGCAGGTTCGACCCGCCCTGGCGCCCTTTATTGGCAGCTCTTGCCGGGCGACTTGAGCCCTTCCCTCAGGCGATCTAGCCTGGAAAAGCCTCTGTGAGACAACGGCGACCATTTCGAACCCTGCTGTGGAGGGCCATCTTCTTAGGGTGCGGCAGCGTTGCGTTGGCCAGCGGCTGTCGCAACGTGATTGGCCTCAACGGGTACCACACGTCCCCCACAGCGGCGACGACGAGCAATCACCACAACAATCACCACGACGCGGGAGTTGTCGACGCGGGAGTTGTCGACGCGAGCAGTGCGAGCGGCAATGCCGATGGCAGCATGACGCCTACGGGTCACGGGGGAATGCCATCGGGCGGCAGAGGGGGAAGCGGTGGGATGAGTGGGGCCGCAGGCAACCCCAATGGTGGCGGCAGCGGAGGAATGATCGGCCTTGGTGGCATGGGGGGTGCAGGCGGAATGATGACTGGCGGCGCCGGTGGCTCGGGCGGGATGGGCGGCGCGGGAGGCATGGGTGGTTCTGGCGGAGCCGGCGGTGCCGGTTGTGGAGCGGCGCCCACACCGGGCACCTGCACTTCAGGCCCAGCCGGCTGCGATGGTGAATGTCAGAACAACGTTTGCGTGCACGATTGCGCGTCGCCCACTATGTGCGGCGGTTCCTACACGATGGATATGATCGCCGCCTGCGGTCCGCCGGATATCGCTTTCGAATGCGAGATCGTGTGCGATGGGGCGTGCACCACTGCGCTCAAAGTCTCTTGCCCCATGGACGAGCCGTGCACGATCGACTGCACTGCGCCCGGCGCCTGCATCGGCGCGAACATTGAATGTCACAACGGGCCCTGCCAAGTGATGTGCGGTGAAGGCAGTTGCGATACCACCACCACTGTCACCTGCGGCTCTGGGCCTTGTATTGTCTCCTGCATGCAGGGTTCAGGTGCGGACGCGACCCTGGTCGCTGGCCCCAGCTGCGCCCCAATGAAGGTCAATTGCGGCTGAGCTTCGCCCTGCTTGCTATTCGAGTGCAGCCCGAGATCACTGCCCGGCGCATGCGTAGCCGGGGGCGCCCGGATCTTCGCAGCTGCATTGGGCCCCGTTCTGCACCGCGACGAGGCCCGGGCAGCACCAACTGTATTGCGTGTTGCACGACGCGGTGCCCACGCCGCCACAGGCGGTGACTTCGGGGTGGCCGTTGCCGGGAAAATCAGCGCACACGCCAGAGGTCGACGGGGGGTTGCAATCGCAGCTGCCCGTGAGCGCGCCCTTCAAACAGTATTCCGCTGAAATGCACACCGCGCCTGTGCAACAATCCGCCGTGCTAGCGCACGCGCCGCACGCGCCGCTGCTGTCACACTGCCCAGCGCAACTACTGCCGCCCGTGTTGCCGCCGCCGGGATTCGTGGGCGCGGGCACCGTGATGCGTGAGAGCTGCGGATCAGAGCACACGCCCCCGCTGCAGGTCGCATTCAAGATGCTGCCCACGTCGCCAACACCCACCAGCTGAGTGCCGTTGGACGCCAGCGCCGTAATGGGTTTGCCCAAAGACAGTGGGGTCCAGCGGACGCCGTCCGGAGAGGCTTCGAGTCCACCGTCGAGGGTGATCACGTAGCTGTCGCTCAGCGCGGTGATATCGCAGTTCGACGCGACGGTGGGGGTGAAATCGGCGGACAAATTGGCTTCAACAGTGAACTGAGTGACGGCGCTGTCGGTCGAGAGCTTGGCGTTTCCGCTGAACGTAACAGCGATCACACCGCCTGAAGGGCCAGGACCCACGCCCCACAGTCCCTCGTCAGTGGCGGTGTTGCCTTGAATACTGAGATTCCAAGTGATCGCATCCTGTGAAACGATCACTCCACCCACACGATTGACCGCAACGAACTCGTCGCCCGTGAAGGTCACATCCTGCCAAACGCCGGCGCCAGAATAAACCTGCGTCCAACTGACTCCGTCCGTGGAAGTGAGGATCTGAAGATCCCAGCCGACCGCAACGAAGGTGCCGTTGCCAAAGACAACGGATTGGAGATCGCTTGTGGTGGTGGAGACTTGTTTGGACCAAGCGACGCCGTCGGGCGAGATGAGTAGGGTGCCGGCGTCTCCCACTGCGACGAACGTCCCGCCGCCGTAGGTGATCGCGGTCAGATTGGAGCTGACGCTTGAGTCTTCGGGATGCCAGGATTTGCCGTCCGCGCTCGTTACGACAACCCCACCGCCGCCCACTGCGACGAACTGGCTTGCCCCACGCGCGACGCCGTGCAGATTGGGGTACTCGGTCGCAACCGTCGCCGTCGGCGAGTTTCCTCCGCTGGCAGACCGGTCGAGCTTGGCCTGCGAGCAGCCCAAAGCGGCCCCGATGAGCCCAGCAACACCCAATGCTCTGCACCCTGCGCCCACCATGGGTCAAGCCAAGCGTACCATTTTGCGAGTTCGGCGCATGCAGCTGCTGTGAGTGATTTCGCCCGCATTTTGTGCGCCTGTTTATTTGGAACGATGTGCTCGCGGGAACAACAGGGCCCTGTGAGTGTTCACCCCGTAACGGCGGCAGGTCTTTGCAAGGGAACGACTGCCGGAGGCTTATCAAAGGGTGACTCGATGAGGCACTGTGGTCTTTAGAGCGACAGTCAGCCAGCGGCCCCCAAGACCGAAACCCGCGAATGACTGGGGCATGCGGATCGCGGGGCTACTGGCGCTGATTATCGTGGCGGATTTTCACTTTCGCGATCTGACCTTCACTCACCTTTACTATCTGCCCATCCTGCTTGCCGCGATGCACTTGGGGCGCACACCGGCGCTGATTGTAGCGGGCGTGTCGATTCTTTTCGCGCACCTTGCGGGCCCTCAGATGCTCAGCGCTTACCAACAGGGCGACTTGGTTGAAGGTGCGTCATTCGTGGCAGTTGCCATTTTTGCGGCGTTCTTCGTGGAGCGGAATCGGGAACTCAAGCAGCTCGCCACCACAGATGATTTGACCCCGCTGCACAATTTGCGCGCCTTCACGGAGCAAGGCGAAGAGTTACTCAAACGGCATGCGTTGGAGACGTTCAGTGTGGTGCACCTCGACGTCGATCATTTGAAGGAGATCAACAGCCGATTCGGTCACTTGGTGGGCGCTTCCGTGGTTCAGTACGTGGGAACGTTGATTCACGGCTTGTTGGAAGGCTCGGCAATCGCGTGCCGCTACGGCGGGGACGAATTCGTAATTTTGGTCACCGGTGACGAAGAGCAGGCCTCGAAATTCGCGGCGCGAATCCTGCGTCAGTTACGCGAGGGGCCGATCTTGCTCGCGGGGCAATCGTTCTCGGCCGGGCAGATCTCTGTGAGTATCGGCGTTGCCAGTGGGCGCCACGACAGCAAGGAGCCGCACGGCACGCTGGAGCTGCTCTTCACCCGATCCGATCAGGCGCTGTACGACGCCAAAGCCAAAGGGCGTGGCCGCATCTGCAAATTCTCAGAAACCGAATCCGTGCCGCGCTTGCGCGAAAAAGCCTGAGTCAGGTGAATTTGGACAGCTGCTGATCATGAAAACGTGACAGCGTGATCAGGGCGGTGACAGCGCCGATCAGCGCCATCATCATGTCGGATTGGGTGTCCCACACGTAGCCCTGGGTGCCCAAGAACGCCTCTGCTGAATCGCCGCTCGCTGCCGCGACCCACCATTCGATCAATTCGTAGAACGCGCTGAAGGCAAGGCAGATGCTGATAACGATGTAAATGAGCCACTTGCCCCGTTTGAGTGGCGATCGTCGTAAGAGCAGTTCGCGCGCTGCGATTGCCGGCACGAAGCCCTGCATGAAGTGACCGAGCTTGTCGTAGTTGTTGCGGCTTTGATGAAGCGCGTCTTTGATCCAATCGAACAACGGCACTTCAGCGTAGGTGTAGTGACCGCCCACGGCGAGCACGCAGGCGTGGGCGGCGATCAGCCAATAGAGCAAGGGGCTGAGCGCGAAGTGCTGGTAGCTGAGCAGCAGGATCAAATAGACGACTAGCGCGGGAACGACTTCCAGGAACCAAGTGAAGTAATCGTGCGGATTGATCGCCGACGCGATCAGAGCGGCCGCCACAACCATAAGGGAGCGGCGCAGGGCGGCGGGCATCCCCTGAGTCTCCGATCTCAGGGCCCAGTAATCAAGGCGCAGGAACTAGGGAGCAGTACAACCGATGCGGTCTTTGCTCACACGGATATCGTCGACCCACATATCCGAAACCGTGGGCGTCGGGTGGTATTGCCACATGCCGATTGCCAGCTGGTCGAAGGCGGGCGGAGGTTGGCCGTTGTAGGTACTGTGCTGCTCGCTGAGCTCCACGTCGTCGACCCACACGCGACGCTCGGAATCCGTGCCGCCACTGCCGCTGGAATACAGCTCCAAGCACAGCCATTGATTGGGCGTGACCGAGAGTGGCGAGCGCGGCCCGAATTCGTCGAACGGCGGCCCAAAGTAGATTGA
>DATJEQ010000185.1:0-4843 GCA_035496495.1 Polyangiaceae bacterium | reverse complement strand
AAGCTACACCGCTGCCCCCCGAGCTAGAGGCTCAGCGTCGCAAGCTGATCGATCAGTCCCACTGATCCGATCACTCGCGGCGCCATCAACCCGCGAACAGTTCCTTTAACCCGCCCTTGGTCATGCCCGGCTCGCCAAAGGTGTCGAGCGGGACGCCCATCGCCTTTTGGACGCTGACCCACAGATCCGGGATGCCGGTATTGGCTGGGTCACGACCGGTGTTGCGGGCTTGCATCAGAGCACCCTCTTCGCCCGTGAACGGATACTCAATCACCTTACCGAGCTGGATCCCCAAATTCCGGCCGCCCGCGACAAGCCAGGTGCAGTTGTTTTGATTGTGCCCTTCGCTGGTTTCCGTGCACCACACGATCACGGTGTTGTCCAAAATTCCTAATGCTTTGAATTTGCTGATGCAGCTTTCGAAGCGATCGGCGTACCAGCGGTCGCACAGTTGCTGTGAATCCTCGACGTCAATGTCGCCATCGCCGTCGAAATCCGTGTCGCCACTGCCGCCACCCAAATAGTGGGTAACCCAGTGGTGATCCTTGGTGGTGCGAGCCGGGTTCACACCCAATGCGCCCTCACCCCATTGCAGCGTTGCCACGCGCCGAGTCCCGCACGCGAAGGACTGTCCGATCAAATCGAGCAGCACATCGCCGTTCGTCTTCAATTGATCCACGGCGTCGCCGGGCCCCAGCCAATCCGGCGGTACGATCATGCCCGGGGTGCAGGTGCTGGGAGTCTGCATCAGCTTGCGTTCTGTTTCGCGGATGCTGCCCTCGTACACGTCCAAATGCCCGCGATCGGTTGCGCTCAAGCCAGGGCGCATCGCTTCCAGATCCTGGTTCACCAGATCCAGGACGCTTTGGCCGCGCTGCAATCGGTAGTCGACCTCAGCCGGTTGCCCCGAAGGCATCATGCCGGAAAACAGATTGCTGAATATTTCCGGCGGACTGCGCAGTGGCTGGTCATGCGACACGGTGGTGCCGTCTTGCCGCCAACTCAAGCGCCACATCCAATTCGTGGGATCCGACATCAGCATCAAGCTCTCGTCGACCGACACCGTGAGCGGTGGAGGTAAGCCCAGCTGGGTGCTGATGTGGTGATCGATGCTAGGCCCGTAGGCTTGCTCTTCTTGACCGGGGTTGCTGCCGTCCGCGCCTTCGCCCATGCAGGTTAAAATGCGCACGATGTCCTGATGGGTCGCGATCGCGGTCGTGGATTTCAGGCACAAGCCTTTGAGCACGGTGATGTCCGCTTTGTGAGGCTCAAGCACCGACAGGGAAGGGGCCATGGTCATAGTGGTGCCGTTCGCGGTGGCGCCCCACCATTTGCGGCGCCAGGCATTCGGCGAGTAGAAAACCAGAAAATTGCCGGCTGCGGCTTGGGCGCGCGAGGCTTGCGTTCCTACCAAAGGCACATAGGAAACCGCGCCAAGGCCCAGTGCTCTGAGAAGTGTCCGTCGGGTAATGGGCATGACTGTGCTCTCAATTCTCCAAATTGATTCGCTTGTAGAACGACGGATCCTGGGTGAGGGCCCCCATAAATTTCAATAGGCTGAATTGGCCACTCACCATTGCCGTGCGCGCTTGACTGATCAGGCAACCGTCGAGAACGCCATGCGCTGCGCGCCCTTCCAGGTAACTGATGAACCGCTTGGAAAAGCACAGCTGGCCTTGGTTGCTGGCGATGATTTGTTGCAACATGTCGGCGCTGTCGGTGAAGGGGGTGGTCAGATCGCCCACGCCGGGAAAAGTGCCCGTCACATCCAGCACCTTGCCGTTGTCGGTATCGCGGTGCTTGCCGAGCTTATCGTAGTGCTCGAATGACAACCCCAGAGGCACGAACGTCGTGTGACACGCCGCGCACACGGCACCGGCGCCTTTGATCACTTCGTAGATGTCGCGTGCCGTCGCGTTCTCGTCGAACGTCAAGTGCTGCGCCACGGCCACCGCCTCAGGCGGAGGCGGCGCGGGAGGGCTGCACAGCAGCTCGCCGCGCACGAAAAGACCACGCCGCGTTGCATCGCGCCGCGTATTCAAGAAAGCCGCTTGATGCAAGAGGCCCGGCCTTCCGGTGTCGACCGAAGTGAGAGAGGTCGGCATCGTTCCGCCCGATCCGCCGGCTGACATTGCGCTACTGGGCATGCCGCTGTTCGATGTGCCACTCGGCGCGGCCGCCAAGCCATAAAATGTGGAGAGCGCTGGATCGACAAATGACTTGGTTGAGCTGAACAACGTGTCGAGCCCGGCATTCTGATTGAAAATCACATTTTCGACGAACGCCCCTGTTTCTGCTTCCATCGAAGGCACCAGCGCCTGCTGGCTAGGATCCAACGCCCCCCCTCCATCCAACTCGCGCAAATGCAGGAACTCGAAGAAGAAATTCTTCAGCACTTCGTGACCGCTCGGGCTCATCAGAAGTCGCGTGGCGTGCGCTTGTACCACAGCGGGATCCGTCAGCTTGCCCTGTTGCGCGTCCGCGAGCAGCGCGGCATCGGGGGCTGTATTTGCGAACATGAACGAAATTTCGGATGCGATCTCATATTGGGTCAAATCCACCGGGCCCAGAGCGCGACTGCCCACTTCGCTGCGAAAGACGTGATTGGGAGACATCGTCCAGGCTTGCACAAGCGCTTTGGTTGCTTCCGTGGGCGTCATCTCTGTCGCCCATTGGCTGTATGCGGTCTGATAGCGAGTCAGTTCGTCGGGTGTCACAGGACGGCGAAAGAGCTTTCCTGCGTAGTCGTTGATGAAGCTCTGCACACAATCTGTGCTGGCAGCCGGCATCGTCATGCAGGTGTGCGTTGCGGGCAGCGCGCCCGCTAACTGCGACGCGATTTTATCCCCCTGTGCGAAATACCAATCCGCCCAGGGCTGGTCGACCACTTGCGTTTGCGCGTTGGACGAGAAGCGCGTGGTGGTGGTCACGCTGTCGAGCGGGGCACCTTTCAGATCGACAGTAGAAACGCCCAACGTGTCGTTGATCGAATTCTTGTAGGCGCTGGCGGAAAGGCGCCAAATGCGCCCACGCGGGACCACCTCTTGGTTCGTGCAGGTAATTTGCGCGGCGACTGGATCCGGAGGTGGATTTTGCAGCAGGGTTAAGGCATCGGTGGTGCCGGGTGTCACGCTGCTGCCGCCCGCGCCCACGACTCCGGGTACAACCGTCGCGGATCCGCCTGCGGCGGAAGGATCGGTCCCTGGTGTTACACCGGTTCCCGCTTGGGTGGTGTCCACGGACTGATCCGCCGACAACGACCCAGTACAGCCGAGCGCACCCACGCCCAGCGAAAACCCAAGCACTGCTAGACGCCGCATCGCAGTTACTTAGTTTCCGCTCAGCAGCCTTTGCCGCTGATTCAAGCTGCTATTGTGCCGCTCTTGGAACTTTGTGCTCCCTGCTTAATGCCCATGACCGGATCTAAGCAAGCCGCGACAAATGCAGTTGTCGAAAAGCCTGGGGATTTAAGGCAGCGCAGAGCGCCGAAGCGTCATCTGAACTTGGCTTTGACAGGGCACGATTTGGTATTACTATTATGTAATATAGGTAATACCATGACCATGCGCACCGTTTCGTTCAAACTTCCGGAGAGCCTCGACGATCAGCTCAACCAAATGGCTCGGATTCGCAAGGCGAGTCGTTCGGCGCTAGTTCGTGAGGCACTGGAAGGCCTGGCCAAGGGCAAGCGGCGTTCCGTGACTGCTTTGGCTGGCGATCTTTTCGGTTGCGTTCAGGAGGGGCCGAGCGATCTGTCGACCAATCCCAAGCGCATGAGCGGTTACGGTAAGTGACCTCGGTGCTCATCGATACCGGGCCTTTGGTGGCCTCTATCGTCCGTCGCGATCAACACCACGGTTGGGTCCGTGACGTTCTGGACACCGTTGAACCGCCCCTACTGACCTGCGAGGCGGTCATCTCTGAGGCGTGCTTCCTCCTGCGAGATTTCCCGAATGGTCAGGCCGCAGTGCTTTCGCTGCTATCTCGTGGCATTGTCCGCTGCAACTTCCGATTGCATTCCGAAATTGATGGGGTTCGAGCGCTGATGCACAAGTTCGCTGACGTTCCCATGTCCTTAGCCGACGCATGCCTTGTCAGAATGAGTGAGTTGGAGGCCAACTCCACGGTGCTCACGTTCGACAGCGATTTCCGAATCTACCGACGCAACAAGCGACAACTTGTCCCCACGATCATGCCGGGCCGCCGCGGCGCATCCTGAACGCGCTCACTGCACAACAATGAAATACGATCCGAAACCGACTCCGCCGCGGTCGTCGCGCAGGACGACCCAAACGCGCACGGGGCCGCGTTTGTCAGGGGCGAGCCAGCCGTTGTCGCTGTAGGTGGTGGCGGCCTCGGCTTCGGCGCGGCCGGAGCGATCGTGGTCGAAGGTGCCGTCGGTTGCGTACCAAGAGACGCGCATGGCTTCGCGGCGATCGACTAGCTTGCGCGCAGCGGGGTCGAAAGCGACGTAGGGTTCGGAGCCGGTGCAACCGTGGGGATCGCTGCAATCGTCGGCGCAGTTGGTGCGATCTTCGCCAGCGCCGCAGAAGCCGTCGCCGCAGTGGGGCTTGAGTGGGCAGCTGGGCCACGAGGTGCGCAGTGTCACGTGTTTCCCGTGAGCAACCGTGGCGGTTGTCGCTGCATCGCTGCTCAGCGAAATAGCGCTGCGACCTGGGTTCATCACCACGTTGTCGATGGTGGGGTTCTCGTTGTCGCGATAGCGCTTGGCGAAGTCCAAGCTCTGCTGAGTGGTCACCCGCGCAATGCCGCAATCGATGCGCGTGAGGCCCACGGAGTAGGGAATGTCACTGCCTTTCGCCAGCACGCGCAGCGGTTGATA
>DATJEQ010000184.1:0-2602 GCA_035496495.1 Polyangiaceae bacterium | reverse complement strand
CGCAGGCACAATATTGAGCCCTGCGGCGCGTTACATTCAACTGCGTGCCCGCTTCAATCGTGAGCCGGGTGCCGAGCTTTCCGATGTCGTTATCCCCTTCGTGCGTGACAATCTGCGCCACGTGATCACCAGCATCGACGTGGATCAAGCGGCCGATGACGATGTCGTCAAGCCCGGCGCGGATGTAAAAGCCTCAGGGGGCGCATTCAAAAAGAAGCCGGAGCACAAGGTTTCGCTCAAGTGGAAGCTGGACAACCCCGACGGCGACGAATTGGTCTACCGCCTGCAATACCGGCTGGTGGATGGCAAAGATTGGTACGAAATGTTGAGCCCGGGGGATCGGCTGACCAAAGACAACTACAAGTGGGATACCTCTGCGTTGCCCGAAGGGCGTTACCGAGTTCGCGTGACGGCATCTGACGAAATCTCAAACCCACCGGGTCAAGTCACGCGGCATCAGTTGGAATCGTCGATTGTCGTCGTCGACAACACGCCGCCTTCAATCTTGGAGTTGAAGGCGCAAGGAAAACGGGTGACCGCCGTGGCGCAAGATGGCGTGGGCCCCATTGCGCACATGGATATTTCCCTCGGCGGCAGTGACGACTGGTACCCATTCAATCCCGTTGACGGCGTGTTCGACGAACCACGCGAGGAACTCGATGCCGATGTGGCGAGCATCGTGGGCAACGTACCGGTGCTGTTGAATTTGCGGGTCTTCGATCAAGCGGGCAACAGCACGGTTCGCAGTATTCCGTTTAAGTGAAAATCAAGGACACCCCACGGGTTGGCCATTGGGGGCAATCGGTGCTAGCTGTTGTGTGACTTCTGGCAGCGCTTACGTCCAATTGTTGATTCTCAATCGCTGAGTTCCGAGCTTGCTTCACCATGGCGTATCTTCGGCCAATTTTGATTTCGTTCGCTGCCCTGTGCGGCGCGCTTGCTGCGGGCGCTTGCTCGGTGAACGCCGATTCAACGCCCACCCCGGGCGTGTGCCTATTCGGGCCCACCTGCGGCATGCCGGACGCAGGGGGGGCGCATGGCAATAGCGCTCAGGTCGACGCTGCCACGATGAGTGGGGGCGTTGATGCGGCACTGGGCCCTGGGGCAGATCTTTGCGGATCGGGCAGCTGCATGCCGGACGATCCGCGTAGCTGTGTTGGGTTCCGGCCGGATGCCGGTGCGGGGCGTGACGCATCAGCCACTGAAATTGCGCCGCTGCGGCAGGCTCTGGTGGCACTCGCTGACGCATCCGTGTCGGACGCGAGCGCTGCCCTTGATGCCGGGTTGATTGACAGCGGGCCTGTCGATAGCGGGTTGGCAGACGCCGGCTACGATGCTGAAACCACTCCCGGCGAAGCGCTCGGGACCTACGCGTGCCAGCTAACGCGAGTGCTGGGCTCCACCGAGCGCCAATGCCTGCCTGCCGGCTCAGGGCGTGAGGGAGATCACTGTTCAGGAGCCGCGGACTGCGGCGCCGGCCTGGGTTGCGTATCACAAGGAACTGGGGGGCACTGTTTGCCGTATTGTTGCGGTGGCACCGAGCTGTGCGCAGTGGGCAAGTACTGCAGCGCCCGCTCGCTGTATTCGTCCAATGCCTCAGCCGCCGACCGGGTGGGCGCGTCGCCGCAAGTGCCGGTGTGCGTGCCAGCTGAGAACTGTTCTCTGAGCGAGCCATTTCCCTGCTCCGGGAGTGGATGCGTCTGTTCCCAAGGGCGGACCTGCAGCGTCGTGCGGGACGACGGATTCACCGGCTGTGTCGTCCCCGGCCGTGGCCGTGCGGGCGAAACTTGCCCCTGTGCAGCGGGCTACTTCTGCGCCTCGTCGACCAACAGCTGCCTGCAGATTTGCAGCACCACCGACTCCACAGTGCTGCCGTGTTCGGCGGGGCGTTGTCAGACTACAACGGGTTTTCCTGAGGGATTTGGCCTGTGCGTCGGGGCCGCCGCGCAGAGCGCTCAGGCACGTTAACTCGCCTGCTTCGGGTATTATTTTCTCCGCTTCCGCGGTAGAGGGCGACGGTGCGCGTCCGTCACGAATCGATCGAGCTGCAAACCGCTGGCAAGAGCTTTCACAATATCACTGCACAAGTAAAGGACGTCGCCCGTCGCTCGGGCGTTCACAATGGGCTGTGTCACGTTTTTGTGCAGCACACTTCCGCCAGTCTGCTGATTCAGGAGAATGCTGACCCTGCGGTGTTGCGCGATTTGGAACGTTGGTTTTCAGATCTAGCGCCGGAAAGCCGACGCTGGGAGCATGACGATGAAGGCCCGGATGACATGCCGGCACACGCCCGTGCGGCGCTCACGCGCAGCTCAGAGAGCATTCCGGTGGTGAACGGCGTGCTATCGCTAGGAACGTGGCAAGGCCTTTACTTGTGGGAGCACCGCGCACGTTCCCACCGTCGCCGCGTGATCATCACGGTAATGGGGCAGGGGGAGTAGCCGTGTTCAACCTGAGGGTTGCCACCTCTGACAGCTGGCTCCAAAAGGTGCTGGCGCATTTTGACGAGTTCTTACTGGATCACACACTGTGCGAGCGCAAAGCGAGCGCTATGGGGCTCTCCTTGGTGGCGAAGTATCCCGATCGCGGTGAAATCCTCGAA
>DATJEQ010000183.1:0-9488 GCA_035496495.1 Polyangiaceae bacterium | reverse complement strand
CGCAGCACGCCGTTGTCGACGAACACGCACACCAATTGGTCGCCAATAGCCCGATGAGTGAGTACCGCGGCCACTGCGGAATCCACCCCGCCGCTCAAGGCGCATAGGACTTTTTCATTGGGCCCCACCATTTGGCGAATGTGCTTGAGGCTGCTCTCAACAAAGCTGCTCGGCGTCCAATCAGGCTTCAGCCCGGCCACTTTGAACAAGAATGCATCCAACAGGTCGCGGCCGCGCGGCGTGTGGGCGACTTCGGGGTGGAATTGAATGCCGTAGATCTTGCGCTCGGCGTTACCGATGGCGGCAAAGGGCGCATTGTCACTGTGGCCGATGCGCACAAAGCCTGGAGGCAACTCAGTGATGCTGTCGCCGTGGCTCATCCACACCGCGAGCTTCTCACCGCGGGGGAACGGGCTGAGGATGCCCAACGATTGGTCGACCTCCAGCTGAGCCGCGCCGTATTCGCGTTCACTGCTGGGGCTCACTTTGCCTCCCAGTTGGTGCGCAAGCAGTTGCTGGCCATAGCAAATGCCCAGCACAGGCACCCCGAGATCGAACACGCCACGATCGCACTGGGGCGAGTCTTTGTCGTACACGCTCTGCGGGCCGCCGCTCAAGACCACAGCGTTGGGCTTGCGGGCTTGAATGGTCGACAACGGGGCATTGCCAGGATGGATCTCGCAGTAAACTTCCGCTTCCCGCACACGGCGCGCGATGAGCTGCGTGTACTGTGAGCCGAAATCCAAAATGAGTACGAAGTTGCCCGACGACATGCGGGTGGAGCTAGCACGGCAGAGGGTGGCGTGAAACCGCCAGTGGCAAGGCCTCAGTTATTCGCGTCGCCGACGACGACAAGGTGCCGCTCCGGCTTGAATACCGAGGCATGAAAATGCTGTAGGGTCCCAAGGGTGGGCAGCGAGGCCGGCGGGCCACTTTGCCAGAGCTGGACGATACGGTGTACGCGACTGCCGGCAAGGCGCAGCTTTTCTTGCGCGAAATAGGAAGCCGCCGCATCCGCATCGTTTTGGGTCGCAGCGCCACGACTCAGATCAAGCAGAAGCTCACGCGCTTTTTGAACCGCGTCATTGGTCTTTTGGTCGAGCGTGTGCAGCTCGATGATCAGCGCTCTCCCACGCTGCCCGCCGTACAGCTGCGCGCTGGCCGATGTGACCAGTCCGGGTGTGATCAGGTGCTTCTCCAGCCAACCGCCCTTGCGATTCATCAGGTAAGCTGTCCATTCCGCTTCGCTCGCTTGGGTGGGGCTGTCCGTGCCGGGTAAGGGAACGCCTAAGAGCGCTTGCGCGCTCGGTTGTTCTTCAGTTTGAATTTGCCACAACCCGAACGAAGGCAGTAACGCGGGCGCCTCAGGGCACTCGGCAGGGCCGGTGCGCAGCGGAGCTAAAAGGCGCGTCAATTCGTCGGTCATCAGCTGCCCCTGATCGGGGCCACCTGGTGTCAACGCGGCGATGCGCAATGGGCCAGTGATGAAGGCTCGGCGCGAGGCTTCAATGTCGTCGTGGATGACGCCGCTGACCGAAACCCAGCTGCCACGCGGCTCCAACGCACTGAGCTGCTCGCCGGTCAGTCGATCCATGAGGTAAGAGAGATCGGGCGCGGGGGAGGCGAGTTGCTCCAGCATGCTGTGCCGCGCGCGCGTGGTATCCGCGTCGCGCAAGGGTGGCACCAGCGCTTGAGCCAAGCGCCGAGCGGCGCGCACTGCTTGTTCGTTTTCGGTTTCCCCGGGGCTTTGGGCGCGCACTTGCATCAAGAGTCCCACCGCATCTGCCGTGATCCACGGGGTGAGGGTCAAATCCGCGTCGCTGTGGGCCTGCGCGAGGGCCGTTAGCATGAGCGCTTGTTTGCCAGCTTGTGCGCTGCGTTCCCCCGCTGTGCCACAGGGACTGGCCAAGAGCACCTCAAGACTTGTCTGTCCGGATTCGTGAACTGCGCGCGCGGGGATCAGCGCACTCTTTGGCGCAGCAACTTGATTGTGCGCTACCAGAAAGGGCTCAGTGCTGCCTGCTCTGCTGTTGAGTGCCGCGTAATGCACGGCAACGCGCCCCGTTTGGCTGGGCAGCTTGCCGCTCAGCCCCAACCAGGCGGCGGTCTGCGCGGCCTCCACGGGATTGTCATTTGCGGTGACCGCATCCGACAGCACCCATTGGGACGGTTGCTCGCGCTCAACGGCGGTGCGAAGGGATGCCTCCACCAGTCGCGAAAGTGCCGCGACTTGTATGCCATTAGGCGACGCTCCCGGTTCGCTCTGAAGATCCACGCGCAGGCAAGCGCCGCGCGGCCGGGCAATGGCCGAGATGCGGTCCACGTGCCAAGGCGGGTCGAGTCCTTCCGCCATTTGACTCAAGAATGGGTCGCTGCCCAAAGAACGCGCGCTCGCCAAACTGCGGCCGGGATCTGCCGTGCGCAGCGCCACACTGAGGCGCGCCTGCGTGGCTTCAGTGGCGCTTGCGCTCAGCGTGTCACCGGCCGGCCATGGGTCGCGCTGCGCCCCGTTGTTTGGCGACAGGGGCAGGGCGGGTGCTTTCTGCAACACATCGGCAGCCCCTTGCAACAACCCGCTGGGCCCGACGAGCGCCAGTGCGGAAGCGTCCGCCGTCTGGGCTGCACGCCAGGTTTCAATGAGCGTGCGAGTGGTCGCATCATCTGCTGGTAGAGAGTGGCGCCCTGCTGGAACTATCGCTTCCGCCGAGCAACTATTGGCGGCCATTTCGCCCTCTTGTTCGCCACCCAGCCGCGCGCCTGCAACTCGGCCGCGAATTTCCGTCAGCGATTCCGTAACAGCGACGGGGCGAAGCAAGGCATTCACGGCTTGGACAATGAAACGCTGTACCTCACTGGCACTGTCGTAAGTGCCCCCCACCATGTAACCGAGTCCGTGCGGTTTGCTCCACACCGCTAAGCCGACCTGTCGCAAGCGCTGCTCAGTGAGACTCGCGAGCGCAATCGCGACGCGCGCGCCCCCCTCGACACTGACCGCTAACACCGCCGTCACTCCCGGCTCAGCGTCGCGCACTACCAGGTGCAGGCTGGGGCGCTCGGGTAGCTCCCGCGTTTCAACTCGCGCGGCAACAACCGGTGAAGGTGGCGAGCTGTGCACCGGTTGCGGACATGAAGAGGCACAATCCAACAGTAAGCAAGCGGACCCCAACACCCCGACAAGAAGCAGCGCATTTTTTCTGTGGGGGTGTCTCAGCGTCACAGCGCGTGTTTAGCAAGGACAGCCCCCCAGCAGAACTCCAAGAATGCAGGCCCCAAAGCGACAGCCCCTCATGCGGCAATGTTCTGGGCGGCCAACAGCGCGACCAGGCGGGCGCGCAGCTTGTGCTTCTTGGAGTACACGGTATTAAGCGAGATCCCCATGCGCTCGGCAACCACCTCGGGCTCCAGGCCTTCGGCAAAGTACAAGCGCACGAATTCGCGGTCGCGTTCCGACATCTCGGCCATCAAGTGAGCGACCTGGTGGGCCTGCTCACGCGCCGCACAGCAGGCGTAGGGGTCGGGGTTGTTGCAGGCGAAGGATTCTAACACCGCCCCGCTGTCAGACTTGGGCGAGTGACGGCGCGAACGCAACAGATCGTAGGCGGCATGCGTCGCGAGCATGCCCAACCAGCCACCCAGGCTCATGCCGCGGCTGACGTCAAAGGTGCGCAGCTTGCGCTTGTCATTCGCGAGCAATTGCATGCAGAAGATCGCATAGATTTCGCCGCCATCGTCGGTGCTGAGCACGCTGCGAAAGCGGTTGGTGACCCGAGCAATGGCATTGTGGATCTGTCTGCCGTAACGCTGGTTCAATTCGCGCCACGCCTCGGGTGAATCCGAGAGCAGGCCGCTCAAGAGCTTCAGATCCTCATTCGTTTCCAGAATCAGGTTGGGGCTCTGTGTTGAACAATTCAGGGTGAGGCACGACATTTGAGGTTCTCCTTGGCGCCGCGGTGGGCGACGCATGCAGCCAAGAAGAGCACCAATGATGCCAAGGTTATTGCTAGTAATTTCAGGCACTTAGGCACACAAAAGGGCGTAACAACGTAACCGCTCAGCGTCACTGTTACGCATCCTGCCCCCGATAAATTGAGTTACGGGTCGAAGGCGGCCGCTCTTCCTCGCAAAGTTCGCCGGGGCCCGCGCGTGTTATGCTGAAGGCTGCATGCGCCGCATCAAAGCATTGCTCATCTTGGGCACCGCGCTGTTCGTCACGCTGTTCAAGATGCTGCTCGGTCGCAGACGGGGCTTAGCGGCTTTTGAAGCCAACTACGCAGCGGACGGGCTAGCCCGAGTGAGCGCCGACGAACGCACTCGGATGCAGGGGTTTGATGGCTGCATCGGCTGCGGTCTGTGCGATCGCGGCACCTGGTCGCCGGAGCAAAACCTCGCCGTGACTTCCAGCATTATGGGCTTCGTTCTTTCAGATTCGCGCAGTATGCCGGATTTCAACGCTGCTTCGCCCGCGGTGCTGCACGAGCTGGCCTCAGTGCTGAGGCGGGCGGAGCGTGTGTGCCCAGCGGGCGTACCAATTGGGCAAATTGTGCAATTTGTGGGGGGCAAGGTGGGCGTCTCCCGCGTCTCGCTGTTGCCCAAGGCTCCCACGCGCTGAACGCCTTGGTAGGCCCCGGCTCCACGTCCGAGGCTCATTTTCTGCCCGCATTCTGGCAATGGACGGAAGGTGGGCCTCTGGGCTAAACCACGGCCGCTCATGAGCGATCCCACAAACGTTCCACTTCCACACCTCGACGGCTGGGTTCTTATTTTGGGTGCCTCCAGTGGCTTCGGGGCCGCTTGTTCGCGCAAGTTCGCGGCGGCCGGTTGCAACATCATCGGCGTGCACTTGGATCGCCGCAGCACCATGGGCAACGTCGAGGCCTTGGAGAAGGACATCAAGGATCTGGGGCGCGAATCCTGGTTCTTCAATGTGAATGCGGCAGATCCAGAGAAGCGCGCCTCTGTTCTCGATGACGTGAAGGCCCGCTTTACTCAGCGCGGCAAAGGCGAGAGCGTGCGGGTGCTCCTGCACTCATTGGCTTTCGGTACCCTAAGGCCATTGGTCAGCGACGCGGACGCGATGACTCAGAAGCAGCTAGAGATGACCTGCGACGTCATGGCTCACAGCCTGGTGTACTGGGTGCAGGACACGCTCAGCCGTGAATTGATGGGCGAATTCGGTCGCATTTTCGCCATGACCAGCACGGGCTCCAGCGAAGTGTGGAGCGGCTACGGTGCGGTGAGCGCCGCCAAGGCTTCTTTGGAGAGTCACATCCGGCAGCTCGCGATGGAGTTGGCCCCGCGTCGCATCACGGCCAATGCCATTTGCGCGGGCGTAACGGAAACGCCAGCTGCCGCGAAAATCCCCGGCTACGATTCAATCAAAGCCACCGCCCTGCGTAAGAACCCGTACGACCGACTCACCGTGCCCGACGACGTCGGTAACGCCTTGATCGCGTTGTCTCAGCCGAGCACTTATTGGCTCAACGGCAACGTGTTGTACGTAGACGGCGGCGAAGCGCACTGCGGCTAGGGCGAGTCCCTGGATTCCCGTAGGAGCGTGTCCGTGCACCGGCTCGGACGTTCGGGGCTGTCATTGCTCGGGTGGGCGTACTTGACGCCTTTCGGGGTGATGTTATACTGAACAAAATGTCAGCTAAAGCAAAATCGGGGGACGATTCAAGGGTTTTGTCGCGCAAGGAGCTGGCGCGGGAGATGCGGCGCGCTGCCTATCGGCGCGCGAAGGAGCAACGGGCTACTGATCCGAGATTCATTGCCATGAAGGCCGCAGCGAAAGAGCAGCGCCGCGCGTTGAGTCAGAAGATGAAGGAGAAGCGGAAGAATCAAGAGGCAGCCCAGAAGGCACACGCGAAGGAGCAGCGCGGCTCGCAGATCACACGAGAGCGCGCTGAGCGACAAGCACGCGCCCTGCAAGAAATGCAACGCGTCGTGCAGACTGCCGATGAATGGGCCACAGGCGCGCCGAGCACGATGGCGGGCAATCCGTCGGAGATTTGGATGACGAAGGGCTCGAACGCGGAAAACTGATGCTCTGCCTTTCGGGGGATTGGCACTCAGGTCTTGATCAGCGTCAACCGCGGGGCTGCGCCAAGAGCGGCAACATGGCCGCTGTCTTCGGCGATGTAGACGTCACAGCGCTCGTCGACGCGAATCAGATCGGGGATCAGATCCGAGGGCAGGGTGCCCAGTAGCTCTCCGTCGCGAGGGCGCAGCACGTGGACTTGTTGTTGGGGCACGAACAGCGCACCGCTGCGCAACACCGGCTCGAGGCGACGCGGTTGATCGCCGCCCGCGTTGCGCGAGAAGACATGGCTGTAACGCGTGGCCCCAGTGGCCGCATCCACGCACAGCAGCACACCAGCAGCGGTGTTGCCCAGAATGCAATCGTCGACCGCGAGCCAGGCGGTGACCGGCGCCGCTAAAGCCGAACCGTGTTGCCACAAGAGCGCTCCGGTGTTTCGATCGTAAGCGCGCAGGCTGCAACCCTGTTCATCGCGGGCTGGGATCGCGATCACATTCGGAGTCACCAAGGGCAGGCGCCCCATCTGCGGCCGTTCTTCCATCTCGGTGCTCCAGCACACGCGCCCGGTCCAGGTTTCAATGTGAAGCAGCGAGTAGCGGCCGCCAATGCTACCGGTGATGGCAAAGATCGAATCGCGATCGAGCGACATTTCTCCAGTGAAGTGCATGCGCTGCTTGTTGCGCCACACGACTTCCCCTGTGGAAACATCGAGCGCTACCAAAGTCGGATCTTGCCCGCCCACCAGCAGCAGTTTGCCGGCGCGTTTGGCCCGCAGTGAAGCCGCTCGGGGCGCGGTATAGCGCCAACGCACGCGACCCGAGGGCAGATCAATCGCGGTCACTTGGCGGTCCCCTTCAGTGACGGCCAACAACTTCGGCAGGCCAGGGGTGTCGACGACCGAGCCCGTGTGAGCGGCACCCGGGCGTGGCATCAGGCCCAACTCAAATCGACTCTCGCCGCTTTCAAGACTCAAACAATTCAGGCGCCCGTCGGGTTCAATGCGTAAGAGACCGCTTGAGGAGACCACACTCTTTGCCCGACTCGTGGGCTTGCGCCACAGAATGCTGCCGCTTTGGCGATCCAAACACGCCGTTTCCCGGTTCGAGCCGATCACCAAGCGATCCCCACACAGGAACGTGGCGTTGAGGTCGATGCCGGGCACGGTTGCAACCCAGCGTGGCAGAAAGCGCATTTTGCCACCCTGATCCCACATCCCAGGGCGACGTTGGCGCGCAGCGCCTGAGCCGTGGCGGTAGCTCTGAGGGTCGGGGTTGGTCAGGGACTCATCGCTGGCGTCTTGATTGACCCGCTGGGCCAGCGTTTCCACCTGCGAAAGCAGGGCTTTGAGCCGCAAATTACGGCTTTGGTTCTCGTCGCTGACGACGAATGCCGTGCACAAGCTGCGCGCAAAATCGCAAGCAGTATTGCAGAAATGCTGTGGACTGATCTCGGCGAACACCGTCTTGTTGCGCCCCGTTTCGGGATCGTCGCAGCGCACGCGCAGCTCGACGCGATCCGGTTCGGGGCTCCAGCGCAGTGTCAGCGTTGCCTCGCTCAGCGCGGTGCGACGAAAAATGGGCCGCGAGGCTTCAACGTTGCTCCACAGCTCGCGACTGAGTGCCAGTAGCTGCTCGGCGTCCAAGAACAGTTGCGCACGGTCGGCGCGCACTTCTTGAGTCGCCAACTCGAAGCGCAGCGTTCCTTGCGCCAGCAACGAATGCAGATCCGCGGTTTCCACGCAGGATTTGCTGGGCACTGAAGCATCCTGAGAGCGGCGCAAAAGGGCTCCTGCCGCCATGCGGAATTGGCTTTCGCCCACCCAAGGCAGGGTACGGGCCTTGAGCGTGCGTGGGCCATGCACGGTGCCGGTTGTCGCACTCAGCACGCTGTGCGCGCCGGCCAGGGCCGAGCGAATCGACGCGTGGCGCCGCTCAGCGAGGGAAGGCAGATTCTTGGCGTCATCAATAGCGGTCAGCAGGGCTTGGCGCAGATCCGTGATTGCAACGGCGCGTTCCCACACCGCCACGGCCGTTACCGGGCGCTCGCGGTACACAGTGAGCAGAACCTGATCGCCGTCCGCCTCCAGCCCGATTTCCCATGTTTCCAGCTCCGTATGCAGCTGGAGCGTCTGCCGCCGCCGCTCACTTGTCATCAATTTAGCTAATGCTTGAGCAAAGTCACTCAGCAAGCTCAGGGCGTCGACCTCGCCGACGCGGGCGGTGATGTTGACCCCATCGACGATCACGTCGAACAGGCCATAAACACGGGCAAGACTGGGATGGGGAGCGCGCTCAGCTCGGGGCTGAACGACAACGTGAAGTGCCGTCATTTCGGGATTCGAAGCGTAGGCTTACGCCGTGCCAAGCTGAACTTTTTGGACCGATTTGCCGACTAGTGGACAAGGGCAGGCGACTTGGCTTAGGGCAGCCGTGTTGAGTCGAAAGCAAGCGTGGTGGGGCGGATTAGGGGCTGCGCTTGCAGCTTTGTGCTCGCTGATCTTGTGGTGGGGGTTCACCGTCGATGACGCGCTGATCAGCTGCCGTGTGGCGACCCATCTGCACCACGGGTTGGGTTATCGCTTCAACGCAGCGGGTCCAATTGTCGATGCAGTGACGCCGCTCGGTTGGGCGCCGTTGCTCGCTCCCTTCGCTACATCCGCGTTGAGTGCCTTCAACGCCGCTCGCTTTCTGGGGGCCGCCGCGTGGCTGATCGCAGCTGGAGTGTTGGGTGTGCAGATCGCCGCACTCGGTGAGCACCTGCGACGATTTTCGTCTCTGCTGGTGCTGGCGGTTTGTGCGCCACTGGGCGCCTGGGCCAGCGCGGGAATGGAAACGGGATTGGTGATCGCGCTGTGCACGGCGGCGCTCGTCGAGCATCGGCTCGCTGCGATTGCCTTGTATTGCGGGGTTTTGTTTCGGCCTGAGTTGCTGCCGTGGGCGTTCACGCTGCAAGTCGGTTGGGCATTGGCGCGCAAGGATCCCCCGCGCAGCGTGATGCTTGCGGGGCTCGGGCCGTGCTTGCTGTTTGCGCTGGCCGCCGCAATTCGGCAAGTGACCTTTGGAGCCGCGGCGCCATTAGGGTTCATTGCCAAACCCAGCACCTGGCAAGATGGCCTCAATTACGCCTGGGGCGTGGTGCGCCTTTCAGGGCCGCCGTTCCTCCTTATTGCCTGGAATGGCTGGCGCAAGATTGCCCCGCGTCAGCGGGTGATCGCGATCGCGAGTGGTGTTCATCTGGCAACTCTGATCGCTGTGGGTGGTGATTGGATGCCTTTCTTCAGGTTAGCGGCTCCCGTTCTGCCAGGCGTGCTGCTGGTGGGCGCTGCGCTCGCTGAGCACGGGTCGCCAATCAAGAACGGCCTGCGCTTAGGGTTCGCCCTACTGGCCTGCGGCGGGATCCTGTTCACGCGACTGGCGCCCGCGCGGGGTGTCATCGATCAACGCAGCGCGCT
>DATJEQ010000182.1:0-3789 GCA_035496495.1 Polyangiaceae bacterium | reverse complement strand
TGCTCAAGGCGAGCGCTGCTGGCGCAACCGTTGCGCTCCGCACACAAAGCGGCGTTCCCACCGCCCACGTGCTCTCGCGCCACGAGCTACTGGCCAAAGCCCGAGCCGAGGAAATTGTGCAGGCTGCGCAACGCCGCGCGGCAGAAATTCAGCTCCAAGCGGCCGCACGAGGGCGTGCCCTGGGCCTCGCTGAGCTCAGCGCACAACAGATCGCCCTGGCCGAAAGACAAAGACGACAGAACGCCAATCAGTTGGATCGCAGCGTGGAGATCGCCAAGCTGTTGGCAGAGCTGTTGATCCAGGAATCCCTGAAGCTCGATGAGCAACTGGTGGGAAGGCTCGCAGCCGCCGCACTGCAACGCTTGACCACGCGCAGCGCCTTGCGCCTCAGTATCAATCCTGAAGATCAATCGGCCGTCGCGGCACGGCTGCAAGAGCTCGATATTCAAGCGGTGGCCTTGATCCCCACGCCCACGCTGGGCCGTGGCGAATTCCGCATCGAAAGCGACTTAGGCAGCGTCGAGTCGCGTATTGACGGCGGGCTCGAACGCCTCGCACAGCGGCTGCGTTCACTGCTCAACGACGGAGAATGAACCGTTGCCCATTTCCGACCCCACCTTGCGTCGCTGGCCCACTCACGTGGCGCTATTCCTCGCCACCACGGCGAGCGTGTTCATTGCGGGCGCGACCTATCAACTCAACGACAAGGTTCAAGTGCCCAGCGGCTTGAGTGGCCGGCTTGAGCTTTTGCTTTCAGGTTGGACCTTCGCCGTGCCGCTGCTGGCCATATTGGTTTGCCATGAGTTTGGGCATTGGTTCGCCGCGCGCCATCATAAGGTGCCTGCGTCCCTCCCCTATTTCATACCGCTGCCGTTTGTGGGCGCGTTGGGCACCTTGGGCGCCGTCATCGCAATGCCCGAGCGCATTCGCTCGCGCAACGCGCTGCTCGACATCGGTGCAGCCGGGCCACTCGCTGGGCTTGCAGTGACCATTCCCGTTCTGGCTATCGGCCTTTCCCTGTCCAAGGTGGAAGCATTGCCCGCCCACTACATGCAAGAAGGGCAAAGCCTGTTGTACGCGTTGCTCAAGCGGCTGTTCGTTGGGCCCATTCCACCAGGTCACGATGTTTTCCTGCACCCGACGGCCTTCGCCGGTTGGGCGGGCTTGATGCTCACCATGATCAATCTCTTGCCGTGGGGTCAACTCGACGGTGGCCACATCGCGTTCGCACTGTTCGGCAATCGTCAGCACCGCTTCGCACGCCTCGTACGCTACTCGTTGCTGGTGCTGTTTGTTTTCAATTTGGCGACGCTCTTGCACCCCCTACAATCGGGTGCGCCAGCGATGAGCTTCGCCGACGCTGTATCGAATTCCACATTTTGGCTGATCTGGTTTGTCATTACCGGAGTCATGGGGCGTTTTTTTGGCAAAGATCATCCCCCGTTCGAAGAGGGCGAATTGAGTCCCGCTCGCGCGGCGCTCGCCTGGTTCACACTGCTGTGCTTCGTGATGCTGTTCATGCCCGCCCCGATGACGGTGCACTGAATCAAGGCTTGCGGCTGAATTTCTTAGCCAAGGCCTGAGACACGACTTCCGGTGCGTAGCGACTGACATCACCGCCGTGGCTGGCGATTTCTCTCACAAGAGAGGCTGAAATGAACCCGTGGCGCGTGCGCGTGGGCAGAAAAATGGTGTCGAGTTCGGGCGCTAAATCCGCGTTGGCGTGGGCAATTTGTAGTTCGTATTCGAAATCCGTAGCGGCGCGCAAACCGCGCACCATCACGCGCGCTCCGCGCTGCCGCGCGTAATCCACCAACAGGCCGCTGAATGAATCGACTTCCACATTGGGGAAATGCGCACACGCGGCGCGCAGCAGCTCTTCTCGTTCCGTCGTGGTGAACAAAGCCGAACGCGTGGGGTGCGAACCGACTGCGACCACGACGCGGGCGAACAGTTGAGTCGCGCGCTCGACCAGATCCATGTGCCCATTCGTCGGTGGATCGAAACTGCCCGCGTAAATGGCAACCCGCTGATCGATCATGGAAACCCCCTGGAATTCCTAGCCCGGGTTAGCCGGAGGCGATACGGCGGCCCCTGCTGGCCCATCTGGCCCCTGAGCAGCCGGCGCATCACCCGACTGCATCGGCGTTGGCGCGTCTTCCAGCCACATGGTGCGGCCATCGTCCGTCAAAGTGACGCGAAACGCCGCCAGCAACCGCGAGCCGACCATTCCATCCAGCTCGATGCCCAAGCTGCTCTCATATTTCGCTAGCTCGCCGCCCTCAACCCCGGGAACCTGCGGGATCTCGAATGCGCCCAGCTGCAGCATCGGCACCACCCCGTGACGCAGATCCTTCATCCCTTCGACCACCGCCAATCGTTTGGCGTCAACGCCCGCTTTCTTCCAGCCGCCGTCATCCAAGAGCAACGGGAATTGCATTGAGGTGTCGACAATCATCGCTGCAGCGGGAGACTGCTCGGTGTTTCCGAAGTGACCACGCAGCACCATGCCCCCGCCGCGCACATAATGCAGCTTCACAGTGGTAGCGACGGGCGGCGCCGGAGGAACGAAGTTGCGCACTACGAATTGGCTGCCAAAGAAATCGAAGGTGGTGTTCAAGTGGCGCAGCAAATTCACGCCCAGAAGAACCTTGATGGGCGCCCCCAGCTGCCGTGAGATCCCCGACAGATCTTGACTCATCGCGGGAACATCTTTGACTTCCAAGCGTCCGTCGAAGCGCAACGACACCCACGACGCTTCGCGCCCCGCAGAAGAATCGACCGTCACTTCCGGCACGCCGGTTGAAATCAGACCCAGCACGGGTTCGCCGTCCAGCTCTAGGGGCACGAGCAGTGCGCTGTTGCCCGCGTTGGGCATTTCCGTCACCGCGATCATGCTGCCGCTCATCGTGAATGGATGGCGACCCGAGCCACGGCGCTCAATCTTGACCACTTGCTCTGCCCACGGATCGCGCACTTCCGGATCTGAAAGCAGCTGCTCAAGTTCATCGGCGGCCTCATCCACTTTTCCGGAGTACCACAGCGCGCGACCACGCAGACTTCGGGCTTCGCCGCTCGCAAGTCCGTCCACTTGCTTGATCGCGGCCGCGTAATCCAGATTGGCCAACGCGATTTTGGCGGCCAAGATGCGCACTTCTTCGCGGTGCGCATCGACACGGATCGCGTTGGCAATCGCCGCTTCCGCATCGTCGAAGTCCAAAACCTTGAAACTGACCTGCGCCCGCTCGAACCACTTCTTCTGTAGAGGTGGCCATTCTGGCGCGGCATTGCCGGAACAACCGCTGAGCGTCGCAGAGATAAGCGTCCCAGCGGCAACGAAACCGATTGCCGCTGCCCTGCGAGTCTGCCCTGCACAGCGCTCTGAGCCTACCTTCGTATCAGTCATTGCCCGCGGCCATACCCCATCCAAACGGCAGGGTCGAGCCGGGCATTGGACAAATGGCCGTTTCCGCGGCCTCAGCTGCCCCATGGCGACCCCAAAGTCCGCTGTGCTAAAGTGTATTCAGGTCAGTATTGGAGTGATCGGATGGAACAGAGCAGTAGGGTCCTTCTGAATCAACCTGTCCTGCTGCTCAATCGGTACTGCTCGCCGGTCACCGTCACCACTGCCCGACGCGCACTGATCCTGCTCTACGGCGGCAGCGGTCGCGCCCTCGACGAGCGTGGGGAAACCTACGAATTCAGCGACTGGCGGCAACTTCCGGTGCGCAACGACGATGAAGCCCTGCCCATCGTCAACGGTGCACTGCGCATTCCTCGCGTGCTGCA
>DATJEQ010000181.1:0-5168 GCA_035496495.1 Polyangiaceae bacterium | reverse complement strand
TTGAATAACGATTTCCACAGTGCGCTCGGGGCTGCGCTGCGCAAGGCGGGTCACCGCATTTTGCGCCAGAGCGCTGAGATCGACTTCCCGTGGTTCGAGCTCGCTCAGTGTTACTCGCGACAAGGCTAGCAAGTCGTCGATGAGTAGCGCCATGTGTTGGGCAGCCTCTCGCACGAAGGTGAGGTGACGCTTGCCATCCGCGTCAAGAGCGGGGGCGTAATCCTCAAGCAACGCCTGGCTGAACCCATCGATACTGCGCAGCGGCGCGCGCAAATCGTGCGCGACAGAGTAGCTGAATGATTCAAGTTCCCGATTGGCCAATTCGGCTTCTTGTTTGGCTTGAATCAACGCCTCATGTGTTCGTTTCACCTCTACCTGGGTGTTCACGCGCGCCAATAACTCACGGGCAGAGAAAGGCTTGACCAAGTAGTCGTCGGCACCCGCCTGCAAGCCCTCAATGGTTGCCTCTTCTCCGGCGCGGGCCGACAACAAGATCACAGGGATGCCCGTCAGTGCTGGATCGGCGCGTAATTCCTTAAGCAGAGCGAAACCGTCCATTCCCGGCATCATCACGTCACTCAAGATTACGTTGGGCTTTTGCTCCCGCGCAGCCTTAAGCCCCGCGAGCCCATCCACCGCGGTGGTCACGGTGTACTCGTGCTTGAGCAAATTGACCATGTAGTCACGCAAGTCGGCATTGTCATCGACTACGAGAACATGGGCCCGATCTGCGGGACGAGCTTTGGCTTCCGTGCCAAGGATTGTCGGGGCCGGCACAGCCGTGGGCGAGGCAAGGGCGTGGTCTTGATCACCAGCAGACCATCGCAGCGCTTCGAGAACGAACGGCGTGCTGACGGCCGCAACCCACGAGCCGGATCGCTTCTTTCGAATATGGTCCGCAGGCAAATGGGCCGTGCCCTTAGGAATGGTAATGATGAAGCGGGTGCCTTTGTCTACGACGCTCTCTGCTCGAACGGAGCCACCGTGCAACTTCACAAGGTCGTTAACCAAGGCGAGGCCGATGCCTGAGCCCTCATGGGTGCGCGAGCGTGCGCCCTGCACTCGGTGAAAGCGCTCGAACAATCGCGGTATTTCCGTTTCTGGAATACCGACGCCGGTGTCGCGTACCTCGAATTCGATGTCTTTGACTCGGTCCCGCATAAATACGCTGATCGTTCCGTCGAAAGTGAACTTCAGCGCGTTGGAAAGCAGATTGAGTACGATCTTTTCCCACATGTCGTGGTCGACATAAACGGGCTCGGGGGTGGGCTGGCAATTTACCTCAAAGCCGAGCCCCGTGCGATCGATGGCCGAACGGAACGTGCTGGCGAGGAATTGCGTCATCGCAGAAAGATCGGTGGCTTGGTAAGCGGCTTGTGCGCGGCCAGCCTCAATGCGTGAGAAATCCAGTAGTGTGTTGACCAGCTTCATCAGGCGCAGCGCGTTGCGGTGCACCATTTGTAAGGATGGCTCGACGAGTGCATGCGAGGGAGAGGCCAGCGCATCTTCTAGCGGTCCGAGCATCAAGGTGAGTGGAGTACGGAACTCGTGGCTGACATTGGAGAAGAATGCCGTCTTGGCGCGATCGACGCCCGCCAAGGCCTCAGCGCGCGTCTTTTCCGCCTGATAAGCCCGCACATTGTTCAGTACGTTCATCGTCTGCTCGGCGATTGCGGAAAAAAAACGACGGTAGCGATCGTCGAGTTGGCGATGGGGGCTAATCCCCGCGACCAAAAAGGCGTGTGGCGTGTTTCGACCGGCGCGCATCAAAGGCACCACAATCGCCCGCTCGACAACTCCGTTCCAACGACCTTTAGGCGATGGTCCAAAGCGCTGGCGCAGGTCTTCCACCACAAATGGCTCGTTCTTCCGGTAGGCGTCCGCGAATGGCCATTGGCCGGCAAGCGCCCCCGCAGCGATGGACACTTGTTTGGCGTTGGCCGCGCTGCCGTATCCCGAGAGGCCGGTTGACCCAACCAAGTGGGCGTAGTGACCGTCTTCATCCACCGAATAGAAACAAGCGAATGGCATGTCCAACTCGTTCTCGGCCATGACCTCAAGGGCAATGCGGAACGCTTCATCCTCGGCTTGGGCATGCGATGCGCGCTCAGATAGTTCGTGTCGCATCTTGATCTGCCGCTCGCTGTGGACCTTCGCCGTAGTCTCCTGAACCGTGTTCAGTAGGCCGCCGACTTTGCCGTCGTCGCCCGGCACCGGGCTGTAGGAGAAGGTGAAATACGTTTCCTCCAGCATTGGGCCGTTGGCGATGAACAACTGCAGATCTTCGATCCACGTTGCGGGCCCGCCGGCCATGACGCCTTGCGCGAGCGGGCCTGCGACGTCCCACACCTCCGCCCAAATCTCCGCTGCCGGTGCCGCGAGCGAGGCGGGGTGCTTGTCTCGCAGGATGGGTCGATACGCGTCGTTATAGAGATGCAAGAGCTCAGGCCCCCACCACAGCAGCATGGGAAAGCGGCTGCCGAGCACCACGCCCAACATCGTCTTGAGGCTCTGCGGCCATAGCTCCACCGGCCCCAGCTTGGTCTTCGACCAGTCCGTGGAGCGCATGAGCTGTCCCATTTGACCGCCCCCTTCGGGCCAGGCTGCGGCGATCAGCTGGTTAGGATCTGCTGCCGTCCCCATCAACGCGCTCGCTCCCATTGCGTGCTGAAACAATACTGCAAGCGAAGCGTAGTTCGAACCGATCAGTCGCTAATCAACACGTCGTGGGGGATGGGTGTAAATCTACCCATGGCAAATGGCCTACAGCTAATTGGAAATATGCCGTTATGGTCGTGGGGGCCTTCGAGCAAAAATCATTCAAGGATGGCCGCAAAGTGCCGTTCACGGGGCATGGTGTGTGGATTTCTCGAAGTGTTTCATAGTGGAACGCCGAATCCACGGGTATAGATACGTGAATTTCTGAGGGGATTGTGGCGGGCAAGCAGCTCAAAGTGCTGATGGTCGAGGACTCGGAGCCGGACGCGCAGCTTTTGGCGCGTCGTCTGCGTCAGGGGGGCTTTGACGTTGTTTTTGAACGGGTCGACACCGAAGAAACAATGGCGCGCGCGCTCGATACCGAGCAGTGGGATTTGGTTGTCTCGGATTATTCGATGCCGCGCTTTGATGCGCCGGCCGCGCTCTCGACGCTTCAGCAGCGAGGCCTCGACATCCCCTTCATTATCATTTCCGGCACCATGCGCGAGGAGCAGGCGGCGTTGGCCATGCGCTCCGGGGCCCACGATTTCTTCGTGAAGAGTGAACTGGGCCCACGCCTGTTTGCCGCTATTGAGCGCGAAGTGAACGAAGCCAAAGTGCGAGCTTCCAACCTGAAGATGCAAGAGCAGCTGTTGATCTCAGACTGCATGGCCTCCATGGGAACGCTTGCGGCCGGAATTGCTCACGAAATTAACAACCCACTGGCGTCGGTGATCGCCAATATCGATTTGGCCTCCGCCGGCGTGGGTGCATTGATTCAAACGACGGGGTCATCGCGCGATCTGGAAGAAGTGACTGAGGAATTGAGGGACGTGCGTGAAGCGGCCGAGCGGATTCGCAGCATTGTCAGGGATTTGCGGATTTTTTCGCGACCAGAGGCGGCACACAGCGACCCGGTGTCCATTCCCAAAGTGATGGATTCGACGCTCAGAATGGCGTGGAATGAGATCCGGCATCGGGCTCGCCTAGTGAAGAACTACGGCGAAACTCCCTTGGTCGACCTGAGTGAATCCCGCTTGGGGCAGGTGTTCCTGAACCTGGTGATCAATGCCGCGCAGGCCATTGCTGAGGGTAGCTCGAACAACAACACCATCACCATCACCACCAGTACCAGCGCGCAGGGGCAGGCAGTGATTGAAATTGCGGACACTGGTCCCGGGATGTCGCAAGAGGTGGTGAATCAGGTATGGAAACCGTTCTTCACCACCAAGCCGGTGGGCGTGGGCACCGGCTTGGGGCTCACCATTTGCCAACGCATCGTGAGCGATGTGGGTGGTAGCATTGAGCTCGACAGTCAATTAGGGAAGGGGACGACCTTTCGCATCGTGTTACCCGCCGCTGCGGGTGCAGGTTCAGATGACAAATCATCCAGGCCCAGTCAACTCAGCGCACGACGCGCACGCGTTCTGGTGGTCGACGATGAGCCAATGATTGGCAAAGCTGTGCGGCGGGCTCTGTCAAAGGAGCACGAAGTGGTGGCCATCAATTCAGCCGTAGATGCGCTGAAGAACATTCGCGCAGGCGAGCGCTTCGATGTGATCCTGTGCGATCTGTTGATGCCCCAAATGACAGGCATGGATTTTTATGACGAATTGCTGAAGGATCAGCCGGATCAGGCAAGTCGCGTCATTTTCTTGACGGGCGGAGCTTTCACGCCGCGAGCACAATCCTTCCTGGCCGGCGTGCAGAACCAGCGGATCGAGAAACCCTTTGATCCCATTCACCTGCGCGCATTGATCAACGATCGATTCCGCTAGAGTACGGAGTCTATTTCCTTTGGGCTTATTTCCTGGAAGCCTATTCCCCAGGTTGACACGAATAAGTGAACCGCCAATCCACCAAGAGCGGCGTCCTGAAGCCGTCGCTTGAGGGAGTCAGATCCGCTTCCATTTCGAGCCAGGGGTAATGCGCTTTGACGTCGCCCACTTTCTCATAGATGTCGAACGGGCAGGGCGCAGGTCCCGATATGGAGCAAACCTGAGTGTCGGGTGAGGAGGTGGCAACCATCCAATCCTGAAAATCCTGGTGGGCGAGGTCGGCTTCGCTAGTGGCAACGCGTGCGCGGAAGGCAATGCTGCTATCTCCGGCGGTTTCAGTCTCGTAGGCGAAAAAGCCCCATTGAGGGACGCTGCCAGTGGGGCAATCTGCGTAGTAGTGTTCGTTGAAAGTGGCCGCTTCATAGCCATAACCCAAACAACCCACTTCGGCGCTGATGCGACCGGCAGGATCCGCTGTGACCAACGAGCATGCACCCGGGCACAGCACCACGGTCTCGTCGTCCTGATAGTAATAGCCTTTGGGTGTGCAGTGAGCTGCATCCGTCACTTTGCCGAATTTCTGCGGCGCGGCGCCAGTGCTGGGCGTGAACACCACTTTCGTTTGATCGGGGTTGGCTCCGTCAACTCCCGTCAGATTGTAGGCGCAGGCGACATTGGACTTGGCTATGGCGT
>DATJEQ010000180.1:0-7062 GCA_035496495.1 Polyangiaceae bacterium | reverse complement strand
CAATTGCTGGAAAGGGAAAAAACGAATCGACGCAGGGAATCAAGATGCGGTCGCACGAGCTCCTCGAACGCCAACGGATCCCCGCTTCGTGCTCTGAGAACCAGATCTGGGGGCAAAGGCGCTTTCTTCACTCAGACGGATTCTACGAGCATAGAGTTCCAAAGCTAACCCCCTGCGCACAAAAGGTGGGCGCTGAACCGATATGTAGGTATGGGGGGCATCACTGGGCGAAGGTCGCGGAGAGCAGCCCTATGTCGCTCCCCACGATTTCGATCCACACCAGGCCATCAGCGGTTAACCGTGCCCCCGTGGAATACCCTGTCCCGCTGATCACGATGCGCTCCGGCTGACCATCAGCCAGATCGATCATGTAAATATCACTGTCGCTGCCGCGCTGATCTTCCCAAACGACCCGCGTGCCTCGAATGTCTGGATTGGTGCGAAACCCGCTGGTGCCACTGAGATCGCGCACCTCACCGGTGACTAAATTGCGCCCGCGAATCACAGAGTCCGTAGTGTTGAGGTATTCTTCCCACACAACCCAGTCCCCATCGATCGCGGGGCGATCTTGGTGGTTGGCGCTTGGCGCCGCGATGACTTCCGCGCCGCCTGTCAAAGGCTGAACCCCAATCTGCCCCACCGTTCCGGGATTGGTGT
This sequence comes from Polyangiaceae bacterium, assembly GCA_035496495.1. Classification (GTDB taxonomy): domain Bacteria; phylum Myxococcota_A; class Polyangia; order Polyangiales; family Polyangiaceae; genus SZUA-265. Next base: position 6,405 of record DATJEQ010000180.1, on the reverse strand, counting down.
CGGCGTACTCAACGAACGCCAAATCCGTGGCAGACAGGTCGATGCGGTTACGATAACGCAAGTTGTCGGTCAGGATAGTCCGGGTTCCGGTGAACGTCTGGAAGACGACCTCACCCAGGTCAGCCATGGTTTGCCCCCCCACGGGCGGGATGTGCATCGCTCTTTGAGGGTAGTTCACCCATGCGAATCCCTGTCCGTTTACCGCCAGGAATTCCTTGAAGGTCGTCGGGGTACCCGAGACGTCCATCTCTCCACCGTCTTCGTGAATGGGGTACAACGCGGTCGATTGCAGGGTGCCCAGGTGATGACTGCCGCTGGCGCCGGTGTAGATGTAATAGGCGTTGCCTGACTGATACCACTGGGTCTGCACCCCGTTCCAATCCACGTGCAGTACATCGGCATGCGTTGTGCTGAGGTACTGAACCAGCGAAACACCATCGTCCCCCACTGCCGGCAGCTCAACGCTAGTGAGCGCGTCAGCCAGAACCTGCACGCTAGTGACAAGCGACCCTGAAGCGTCCTTGGCCTGATCTACCGAGCTGCTGAGATTGACGTGCTGAACAGTTCCTCCGTCAACTAGAGGAACAGGGTTCCCCGAATTGCCATTGTTGGAGCGAGGACCGGTTGCTCCTGCGCCCGGTGAGGCACCCGCGACACCAACTACCGAGGCCCCACCCATATTTTGAGCGGCACCACTCGACGCCGTGCTTGTGCCCCCCGTTGACACCTGCTGCGCCGTCGCGCCTCCCGTGCTCCCGTTGACGTCTTCAACCACCAGCTTGCGGCTGCAGCTGCAAAGGCATACCGCCGTCGCGCCAATGTTGAGCCCGACAACAAGGCGGGAAAAGAACAGTGACCTCACTCTCCTCATAGCGAGTACCCCTGCTGATTCGTGAAATGGTCGAACAACTCCGGCCTCGCACCCAAGGATTGAACCGTACCCGCGGTCTCATTCAGGCTCCAATCGATTGGCAACCCTTCATCAGTTTGCCCGCTGGGTTGATCGAACAGCACCAGCCCGCGGATTTTGGGGAAATTATTGTGCTCTAAACTGAGAAACATGTCGCGAATCCAATCTGCCTTGTTCCCACCTACCGAACTCGTGGCAGCTTCGGTGATCATCAATGGAGGACCTAAATTGCGGTAGCTGTCGTAGAATAGTTTGGTGATCGTGTAGAAATCGAGCCAGGTGCCCTGCTGTGACAGACCGCCGTAATTGAAAACATCGATGCCCACCCAGTCGACGAGCTGCGCCCCGGGGAACCAAGCTTCATCTTGCAAGCCAAATGGAGTCCAGACGAAGAGCACATTGCGGGCCCCTTCTGCAGTGAAGACTGAGCGCACGTGAGCCCAGAAAACACGGTACTCCTCAGGGCTATTCCCGTACGCACTGGCCCAGCCATAACGCGGGTTGGTCGGTTCATGGCCGGGTCGGAGCAGCAGCGGCTCACCGTAACGCACCGCGTCGCGGGCCCAGGCACGCAAATAGTCGTCAACTTCTCCGCGCGCGATGATGCCAAGCGATCCCGCGGGCACTTTGCCCTTCCAACGATTGAAATCATTGAGCCACGGCTCCCAGGTGATCAGCGGCAGGTAACCGCCCTTGTGCAAACTGCGCAGCACCTGCATGGGAAATTCGTGCTCCGCGCCATCGCCCCAGGCCCGGTAGAAGGAGGCAATCGCAAGCGGCCGTTTCAAGCCCGCCTCAAGCTCATAGATGCCATACAGACTCTCGGGCAACTCGGGGCGGCTTGCCCCGAGCCACATCTTACCCGAGGGCGGGCTTAGGCCCCTCGCTTGGGTAACCAGCGCGCGCGTCACCGTGTCAAACCATGCTGCGCGCACTAACGGCTCCCCCTTACGGGTCAGTGGCCAGTACACGACCAGCAACGCAACCGCAAAGAGCATCGCCCAACGCTTAGCTGGCCCCATGGGGCAACCTCCAGTTGTAGCGTGGAAAGATCGCAATCCACGTCACCGGCAACAAGAGTGCGATGTTGAGGCCCGCAAAGAACATCATCAGCAGCGTACCGTCGTCCAATCGGGCATAGGTCAGCAGTGCAAAAGCGATTGCACTTGCCGACAAGCCGATAACGGTAAGGTGTGGCAATACCAGCCGTGGCATCGCTTGGCGATCAGACCCCTTGGGCGTCGGCAGATACTCCACACGACGACGCAGGAGGCCCGAGATCAGGCCCATGACGTACACATGCCACGTCGCCTTTTCGAGCACCATAGAGCGCCACGGAAGGCGCTGTTCGGAGGTATGGGTGTACCAGCGCTGCACGAACAAATAGCTCATGGCGACACCCGCAACGTACGGCACCAGGTGGATGGCGAATTCGTCGAGGGGAAACTCAACTGCGAACACTTGCAAGAACAAGAACCAGATGGGCAGAAAAAGAGTGAGCAGCGTGGCCAGCCCCTGCAAATAGAAGGTTCCTGCAAACAAGTAATGCGCCTTGGCGACGGCGTTGAACCTTCTGAATAATTTGGGGTACTCATGCAGCAGGAGATAGAACATCCCTGTCGACCATTTGAATTGCTGCTTAAAAAATGAGCCCAGATCTGCCGGGACTAACCCCGAGGTTCCCCGATAAGGGACATACACTGATCGCCACCCCGCTGCGTGCAAACGCATTGATGTGAGCGCATCTTCCGCCAAGTGCACCGCGTGGCCGTCGATCGAATCCAGCGCGGCTCGCCGAAAGATGCAATTGGCGCCGATGGCAGTGGAGATGCCGAGTCCGCTCAGACCCATCATGGTGGGGCCATAGAATCCGAATGTTTCTTCTGCGGCCGCGTCGGCAACAAACGATTCATCGCGATTGTAATAGGCTTGCACGACCTGCACAAAGCCGACCTGTGAGTCATCAAACCAACCCAAGGTGCAATCGAACAGATCGGCACGCGGACGGTGATCGGGATCGATCACCAGTACGATCTCGGAGTGAGAATGATGACGCAAGCAATGATTGATCTTGCCGGCCTTCGCCCCTTCAATCCGCGAGCAATCGACGTGTTCCACCCCAAGCGCGGCGCACAGTTCAAAAAGTCGCCGATCGTTGCCCCCATCGAGCAGGAACGTGCGGTGCGGATAAGAAATCTTCTGAATCGCGGCCAGCGTTTCTTCGAACATTGGGAACGGCTCGCCGGGCATGGCCGTGGTGAGAATGTCGACGCTGTAGCTGCGCTGCGAGGCGCGGGTCGGCAATGGAGTAATGAAGAAGTAGATGTACCAATTGATCAGGCTGCGGGTAATTCCCCAGAAGATCGCAAAGCTCAGCAATGCAAAATACACCGGTTGGCGTCGGGCCTCGCTGAAGAACCAGAATTCGCCAAAATAGAGCACCCCGAGAAACCCGAAACCGATGACTGCAAGGAGCAGCACACGATCCCTGCGCCGCAGCGGACGAGGCACCAGGTCCATCACTTGACCCAAAGCAACTTGTCCAGCCGCAGTCGCGCGTCAGCCTGACTGGGCTCAAACTCCAAAATGCTGGAGTAAATGCGCTTCGCATCCGTGAACTGTCCCTGCCATTCCATGATCTGACCCTTGAGCAGCAGCGCATCGACAGAGCGCGGGGTCTCTTGAAGCAGTTGGTTCAGCTGATCCAGTGCACCGTCAAAATCCTTGTTCCAGGCTGTGATCTCGGCCATGCGCACCCGACACCGTTGCCGCAATGCAATGCTGGCCGCGGTGCTATTCGCCACCTGTGCGTACACGTTCCGCGCTTCGTCAAATCGCTTGAGCCATGAGAGCACTTGCGCTTTGCGCTCCAGAGTTCCCCAAGGCAATTTCAACTGTGGAATCGCGCGATCATATGCCTCCAGGGCCTCCGTCAGACGCCCTGCCTGCTCAAACAGCAGGCCCTTGACGCGCAGCGCCTCAGGAGCGTCGGCGGATCGCAGTTGGCCCAGGAGCGTGGTTGCGGTTTTGTAGTCTTTTTTCCACAGACTTGCCTCCGCGATTGCGAGAGCGACAACGTCGTCGGCAGGGTGAGCCCTGAAGACCGGGACGAGATCCGAGAGCGTTTCGTCCGGTTGGGCCAATCCATGGTGAAACAGGCCCGCATAGCGCTGCTCTTCGGCGCCCCCGTGCCCGAAAGATTTCAACCATTCAAGGCCCTCCTTGTACTGGGCCTGGTCCAAGAACTGGGCGAGTTTATTTGCCTCTGCGGCATCGAGGGGCGACGAGCTGAGCTCAGCTTGTGCCTTGTTACTTGTAGCCAAAACGGACGGGGTTGGATCCGGCGACGGGGTGTTCACTTGCGTGACCTGAATATCACTCCCCGCCTGGCTGCCGGTTTGTGCCGTGCCCCCTCGACCACACCCCGCGAGCAGCAACACAAAAACGCACCTGGAAACGGTCTTTCGCGAAACCGCGCTCAATCCGTATCTCATTGAATTTCCTTCCACAGGCTCTCAAGGCCAGCAGCCAAGCTTATCTGCGGCTTCCAGTTGATCGCTTGCTGCAGTGCATGAGAATCCAAGCGGTAATCGAATAGCTCTTGCTCTCGGTACGGCAATGCCCCAACCCGCAGTAAGTTGCCTCCGTGAGCGATCGCAGCGCCCAGTTCCGCGGCCTCCTTCACGGAATGGCTCGTTCCATGGGCGAGATTCCAGGTGCCGCTCGCTCGCTGATCGAGAGTGCAGACGACCGCGCGCACCGCGTCGTCGACGTGCAGAAAATCGCGAAGCTGCTCTCCGGCCGTCATCTCGAACGGCTGCTTCTTGCGAAGCGTTGAAAGCAGCGAAATCAATAACATCCCCGCGGGAGCGCCCACTCCGTAGAGCACCGAAGGACGCATTATCGCGGCTGGCGATCCTGTCCTGCGAGCCCAGTCCGATACCAACAATTCTGCTGCGCGTTTGCTCTGTGCATACGGCTCCGCTGGGAAACACTCCAATCCCTCGTGAAAAGGCGCCGGATGTTCGCCGTAGACAAGGCCGGTGGAGAAGAACACCACGTGACAGCCTGGGCGCCCGAAATGCTCCAGCACGGCGGATGTGCCACCGGTGTTGACGGCGAACATTTCCCCCCGAGTGGCTCGACCCGGCAACACTCCGGCCAAATGAACTATGGCGTCAAAAGCGCAGCGTTTGGAAAGGCCGCTGAGTGCTGGTTCATCGAGCAAATCGCATTGCCAAAAATCAGCAAACGCAGAACCAACAGTGCCCGCTTGCTCCCCCGTGCTGCGATCTAACCCGATCACCTGCCATCCATGGTCAGCAGCCGCATGTGCCAGTCGTTGCCCGACAAACCCCGCAGCACCGGTGATCAGCAGAGCGCGGGCCACTTAGCCCTGCCCCTGGGTCCAATTGAGTTGAAGCTCCTGGGCCGCACGGACATACGCGGCGAGCTGCTGCCGACTCAATACCTCGCCTCGCTCTTGAAACGCGCGGTACCACTCCGCAGTGCGCTCAAAACACGCTGCCCCGTCCCAAACCGGTCTCCACCGCAATAGAGCTCTAATGAGCGAACAGTCGAGCATGAGCAATCCCGCTTCGTGCGGAGCGGTCGCTGGGCGTTCCACACGGTATTGAATTGAAGGCCATTGCGCTTGCAGATGCCGCACCACTTCCTCTGTCGTGAGAACGCCCTCGGCGGCAGGCCCCAAATTCCAAGCGCGAGCGGCGTCCTTTGCCCCCTGAAGCAACCGTTGCCCGATCAACAAGTACCCACTGAGCGGATCGATCACGTGCTGCCACGGTCGCGTAGATTCTGGGTTACGCAACACCGCCTCGACTCCGCCGGCAGTGGCACGCACCAGATCGGGCACCAACCGATCCACGGCCCAGTCGCCTCCCCCAACCACATTGCCGGCGCGAACGCTGCACAACAGCGTGTTGTGACTCTTGCCGTATTCCTCAGTGGGCCAAAAACTGCGTCGGTAGCTGGCCGTCGCCAGGTCGGCACAAGCTTTTGACGCACTGTAAGGATCGTATCCTCCTAATGCGTCATCTTCACGGTAACCCCAAATCCACTCGCGATTCTCATACACTTTGTCGGTGGTAACGCTGACGATTGCACGCACGCCGCCGGCCGCACGGCACGCCTCATAGACGTTGAGAGATCCCATCACATTCGTATCGAATGTCTCAATCGGCAATTGATAGGAAGCCCGCACCAACGGCTGCGCGGCGAGGTGGAACACCGCCTGCGGTTTGACCTCCATCAGGTATCGACGCAGGTGACCCGCATCACGAATATCCCCGAGCTCGCTGTGGATGCCTAAACCCAGTAGCTGCCAATGACTGGGTTCAGTCGGCGCGGGCAGCGAATACCCGTAAACCTCTGCTCCCAATTGCTGCAACCACAGCGCCAACCATGAGCCTTTGAAACCTGTGTGACCGGTCAGCACTACACGCAGACCGCGGTAGACTCCGCCAAATAGTTCGTGT
>DATJEQ010000179.1:0-4424 GCA_035496495.1 Polyangiaceae bacterium | reverse complement strand
GAGCGTCCCCGTTGCCATCACCCCAACGTCGGCGCTCACTCCCGCGAAGCTGTTTTGAGCCACATAATCGGAGGTATCCGATTCCGCCTTCAAGATACCGAAGCCGGATGAATCCACGAAGGTGGAATTGGTCACGGAAATGCTCGTCTCCAGTGTCAGGGCAGAGCCTGCCGTCATGTCACCGGCTCCCGCATCGTCGATCTCGACATAGTTCAGGCTGGAATCTGCCGAGACGTTGGAGCCGATGGTGATGCCGTACCATGACCCTGGGCTGTCCGTTGCACCACGAAACACCACTTTGGCGCTTTCGCTGCCCTGTGCCTTGATGGTTGCGGCGCTGTCGTCCATGCCCACCATGAATCGCGAAGCGTTGGCCATCACGAATTGAGCTCCCGCGTTGATGCTCACGCTGGCTCCTTGGGTGATCTCGAGGTTGCCTTGCACGTCGTAGGGCAATCCTTGAGCCGGGATCGTGCCATTTGCCGAGATCGCGCCGGCGTCCACCAGGATGCTCGCATCACCCGTCCCCTCGAACGTGAATTGGGGTAGTGCGACCAGGGCGTTCGCCGCAACGTGCAACGGAGTTTGCAGAGCCCCACTGATCGTGAGCCCCTGCGATTCGGCCGTCACACCTTGCGGGCCAATCTTCACCCCAGTGTCGCTTTCAGCCACGAGCACTTGGTCGAGCGTGGACTTGGCTTCCACGTCGAGCGCAGCGTGAGCGTCACCGCCCGCATGGCGTATTTCGACATGGGCCAGCATCGAGCCGCTCGCATCCTCGCCAATTGTGATTCCCTTCCACGATCCCGAAGCCTGGGCGGAGCCGCTAAAGGTGACCGCTGCAGCGTCAGTTCCCATGAACTGGGCCGTGGCGGAATCCCCATCGACTCCGATGTCGAGACTGGCGCCCGGTTCCATCTGGTAGTTAACACCAGCTTCCATTGTGAGCGCGGCGCCATTGCCGACCTTGAGGCTGCCTTCTTGATCGTACGCCACCGCGAGGGGATGCAGCGTGGCATTCTCGTTGACGGTGTCGAAACGCAAGCGCACGCGATCATCACCGTTGCCAGACAAGGTGATCTGCGCGGGGAAGTGCGACAGCGCGCTGCCCGCGTGCAACACCAGACCGATGCCGGCGCTACCCTGCACCGACACATCAGCACTTTGCGGATCGAAGTCGACCGCATCAATGCCGTCGCCCGCAGAGCCTGCGACGGTCACGGCATGGAGCATGGCAGCGCCACTCAACTTGAGTGCAGCGCCTGACGCTTGCCCCGCGTCACTGATCACCACGTCGTCGAGTCGACTCGCAAGATCGGCGCCCGCTCCAAGCATCAACCCTGCCCAGTACCCCGCTCGCGCTTGCGCGCCACAGAATTGTACGGGGGCGTCGCTGGCACCAGCGGCGTCCAAGCTGGCCCCTGCGTTCGTGGCGAAATCCAGGCTACTGTTCTCCGACATGATTACCTGGGTACCGGGCTTGATCGTGACGGCAGCGTTTTGTGCCGCAACTATGTTGCCGCGCACGAATACCGCTCCCGACCAGGTTTGCGCCTCGCTGATGGTTGAATCGACAATCGTGAAATCGGAAACCTGATTGCCGGCGCAATCGGTCAATGCATCAGTGGTCGACGACGTTGCAGGCGGGGTGCTGCTCATCGCAGCGTTGCCTGGATCCGAGCACGCGGCTGAGCCCAACACGCAGGCCGCCGACAAAGCCAATGCCGAATAGATGGGTTTCATAGGATCTCCTTCTGTGTGAGAGGCGAACGAATCGCCCGTGGTTCACAGCCTGGATCCCCACAAAAGTCGGCGTTAGCGTTGTTTTTCGACACCCCTGTCGGCTTGCCGCGCCCTGCCCTCAACCCTCCGATTTCACATACAAATCTGCGAAACCTCAGGATTCCACATCGGGCGGATCTTCACCGGATTGAGCTGATAACGATCTCAAACAAAAATCCTGCCAGCGATGTCGCAACGTGGTGCTCGCGCGCAATTCCGGCACGACAGTGGCGGCCATCGAGATCGCCGCAAGGAATGCCTCGCTGGCCTTGTTTTCTGGGCCCAAGGTTGCATCCTCTGCGCTAACCCGCTGCATCCGGCGAATCAGTTGCTGAGCCTTTAGTTGGATGTCGGCCAAATCCGCAGGGGGCGTATTTTCGCCGTCATGAGAAGCGGCTGGGAACAACAAGTCATAAGCGGCACGGTTGGCTTGCGCGAAGCGCACCGGCACGTCGAGCAGCTCAGTCAAACCGGGCGCTGCCGCGAGTTGTTTGGAGAAGGCGTCGAGCGCCTCCTCTGCGAGGGCCACAACGAGCGCATCGAGTGAGGCAAAATAGCTGTAGATCGTTGCACGGCCAAGCTCAGCCTGGGCCGCCACCTGCTCCACACTGAAGCGCGACCAACCAACCTTCTCCGCAACCTCCCATGCCGCTAACAGGATCTCCTGCCGACGACGCTCCCTCTCTCTGTCCCTTCGTTCCGAAATGCCCATGTCGCGCGTACCTTTCCCGTCTATCGAATTGAGTTACTGGCGGTAGGGATTCCGTGTTGAGATTTCGTCCGGAGCTGCAATGTTGTGCTCAATCGCAGGCGAGACGGTAGCTCGCTCTGCTGTCGGTACCTTGCGCACAACAGTTCGTCTAGCGGTGTTCTCCCGGATGGCACTGCTCGTGGGCGCGGGCACAGCTGAACTGGCAGCACTCGACGCGGTCTGACTACTCGTGGCAGTCGGCATTGCTGGCCCGCTGCTCGTCGACGAAACCGCCCGCGGCGTGGACACCACTGACGGCGAAGACGCCGCACGCAGCTCCTGTTTGACGAGATCGGAATCGGAAACGCTGGCAACCTTTGAGCGCGAATAGATAAAGAACCCGGCCGTTGCCAGGGTACAAACACCCAAACCCCACGCCGCGGCACGCATTCTCCTGGCCTTTTGAGTCGCTGCAGGGACTGGTTTTCCTATCGAATTGCTGTCCGCAAGTGCTTGCGCCACGCGTTCGCGTCTTCGATCGAGATCGGTACCCAAATGATGTTCCACGAACGTGGAAACTTCATGCTGACTTGCGACCCACCCTCGATCGCGACCTAGGCGATCGATCGCCAGGGTCATTTCCTCCGCCGACTGAAAGCGCTCGCTAGGAGCCGCGCGGCACGCTGTTCCAATGAGTGTCTCAATTTCGGGCGCAACCGGCTCGTTGAGACGTGAGCGGAGCGACGGGAGCGGGGTCGAAAGAATGTGGTGCATGAGCTGTGCCTCGGTCTCTGCCTGCCAAGGCTCCTCGCCCGTGATGGCACACCACAATGTGATGCCCAACATGTAGAGGTCGGCCGAGGCGGCTACCGGAGCTTGGCGGATGTATTCAGGCGGCAAATACAACAATTTACCCACCAAGTTTCCAGCCTTTGTGTTGATCGATGATCGCGCGCCCTTCGCGATCCCGAAATCTGTCAATCGCGCAATGCCGTCGCGCCCAATGAGTACGTTCTGCAGGGACACGTCTCGATGCAAAATGCCCAACGGTTCCCCCTGGTGCCCGGTCGACCTGTGCACCGCGGCTAGACCCGCCAGGACATCCAGCGCGATGCGTAGCACCAGCGGAATGGGCATTCTTTCACCCCGCAGCGCCACACGATCCACCAGCGTCGCTAGCGAACTGCCCTCGACGTAGTCGAGCACCATGTACAACCCCTGCTCGTCAATGCCCACGTGATGGGTCCCCACCACATTTGCGTGATGGATGCGCGCGGCAACTTTGGCTTCGGCAAGGAATCGATCGATAGACTCCTGCTCTGCGTTCTGGGTGTCGAGAATCCTTTTTACGACTACAAATCGTTCGAACCCGCCGATCCCCACGATGCGCCCGAGGTGAACGGTGCCCATTCCGCCCCGCGCCAACTCAAACAGCAACTGCGGCTTGGAGTGCAGGCCGGTTGCAGAACTCACCAAAATCCTCCCTGGATCCGCAGCTGCGCGCCAGTCTTGCCAGGGGCCAACCCGACCCTTGGCGCAGAGCTATGGTTCCAATCGGTGTCCCAAATCCCCACAATGGCCGTGGCAGCGGCTGCTGCGAAACTGCCGCCCAGCAACCAGTCCGTCCTTCGTGCGCTGCCGTGCACATCGTCCACAGCAGCGGCGTAACCCGGATCGCGTCGACTTGGTAAACCGTCCTTCGCATTGAGTGTATCAACGCCAGACCAGATCGTCACTGCAACCAAGGCACCCGTAACCGCCACTCCCGAATAAAACGCCCAACGAGGCAGTTTGCCACTTTCAGAGGAATCGCTCTGCGGAGATGCCGTGGTGGCGGCAGCCATCTGCGGCGCTTCGGCCGGTGATCGTGTTTGAGGCGGCGGGGTAAGCAGCTCGTTGTACTCAAGACCGGGCCCTAAGGTGAGCGTCTTCTGAACCGAAGAACGTGGGT
>DATJEQ010000178.1:0-8525 GCA_035496495.1 Polyangiaceae bacterium | reverse complement strand
TGATGTTCTCACCCAAGCGGCCCACCAACGCTGCGCGAGTTTCCTCCACGGTACCCGAACCGCCGGGGTATGGCAGCGCGCCAATGTCCGCACCTGTATCGGCGCCCAACGCAACGTCGATCACCGCGCGGGCGAAGCTGCGAAAATCTTCGTTACGTGCCGCAAAGTCGGTCTGAATATTGATTTCTGCCATCACGCCGCTCAGCGCGTCTTGCGTCACCTTGGTGACCACTTCGCCCTCAGTAGCGACCGCGCCGGCGCGCTTGGCGCTCTTAGCCAGGCCTTTCTTCAAGATGATCTCAATGGCTTTCTCCAGATCGCCTTCGGCTTCCGTGAGTGCTCCCCTGCAATCGTTGAGCCCTGCTTGGGTGCGATCCCTCAATTCCTTGACCTGCTGCATGCTGATTTGAGCCATGTTGCCTCTATTCTTCTTGCTGAGTTCTTACGCGGGGAACCAAAGTTGGTTCGAATCCCGCCGGATCCTCGGATCCGAAGTTTTGAAAAAAAAATAATAATGATGCCCGCACGCTGCGGGCGCGACAAATCAGCCGCCGCGGCGGCCTTGATACACGACCGTGTCGTTGCCGGCGCGAGCCGAGGGCCCACCGCCGGTGACTTCGCGTTCCCGGCCTTGCGAGGTTTGCTTGCGACGCGCTTGACCGTGGATGCAAGCATCGGCAATTGCCGACACCAGCAGGCGGATGGCGCGAATGGCGTCGTCATTGCCCGGAATTGGGTAATCGATCAGGCTAGGATCGCAGTTCGAATCGACCACGGATACCACGGGAATTTTCAGCTTGCGTGCTTCGGCGACCGCAATCGCTTCTTGCGTCGGATCGATGATGAACACCGCGTGCGGCAATGAACCCATGCCCTTGACGCCACCGATATACTTTTCGAACCGAGCGCGCTCTTTGTCGAGCTGCGAAATTTCCTTTTTGGAAATCTGCTCATAGGTGCCGTCTTCCGCCATCCGCTCCAGCGTGCGCAAGCGCTCCAAGCCGCCCTTGATCGTGCGGAAATTGGTCAGCGTGCCGCCCAACCAGCGGTTGATGACATAGTACATGCCGCAGCGCTGGGCTTCCTCGCGAATGATCTCTTGCGCCTGGCGCTTGGTGCCGACGAACAGAACGTGCCCGCCGCGCGCTACAGTATCAACCAAGAAATTGAACGCCTTGTGGAACAGCTTCTCGCTCTGATCCAAATCGATAATGTGAACTCCGTTGCGCTGACCGTACAAGTACGGGCGCATGCGCGGGTTCCAGCGCTTCGTTTGATGACCGAAGTGCACGCCGGCTTCGAATAGGTCGCGAACGCTGAGCGGGTTGCTCGGGTCGCGCAGCGGCTGATTCGACTGCAGCACGGCCATGGGTTCGGCGGACGGTTGGCTTTGCTCGGTGCCCTCAACGGGCGTTGTTTCTTCTGACATGTAGCGCTCTCCTTCTTCCGGTTGTGTCTTCCGCTTCGCCGCCGGGCCAACCTCGATCACCGAGGCACCGAGACCCGCACGTTCGCGCGCGAGGCGTGTGTTTTAGGGGGCGGGAACTTACGGCACGAAAGGCCGCCTTTCCAGAAAAAGAACCCAAACGGCGCAAGAATATGGAGCTCGCCCCTTTTTTCGCCCCAACTACAGCCCGGAGGGGGGCAATCCCAGCGAGTTACCGCGGGTTGCTGGCGCCAAAGCGCCGGGTTCCGTTGTGGGTGTAGTGCTTCGAGGAGCCTCGGCATGTGGCCTGGTGAACGCGTCAGGAGGCGAGGACACCCGCTGGGCTTTGCTCCTGGGTCGAACGGCAATCACCTCAGGCCGATGCTCTGGGGGCAATTGGGTGGCGCTCGGCGCGCTTGAACTCGGCGCGCTCGAACTCGCCGCGGGCGCAACCGCAACCCGTGCCGGCCGGATCGCGGGTGCAACTGCAGCCGGTTGCGGGGCGACGAGCACCTCATCCGGACTCTTCGTAGCAGCCGCACGTGGGTCGTCGCGAGTAGAGTGACGCGTTTGCAGCAGGGCCATTGCCGACAATGCAAGCGCGCTTGTGATGAACAACGCTCGCTGCGCCCTGCCTCCCCTGCTTCTGCCCTTACTGACTTCCGGTGGGCTCGCCGGCGCGCTGGCACGACTGAGAGCGGTGTGGGTGACTCCAGGGCTCAGTGCTGGGGGCGGTTCGCTGATTCGCTGCGTGCCGCGCGGGCCTGGTAAATAGCTGGGAGCTGCACCGCCCTGCTCCATGTTCTGCGTCGTGGCATCGAAGCGGGCCAGCACATTGCCTTCTTTCGTCACCGCTTGGGTCGTCACCTCCGTGGGTGCGGCATTGAGCGATTGGGCATGCGCGGACGCAAGCGGACGAATTGCATCTGCGCTGGTCTGTGTGCGAGTGCTCGCGATCGGCGTGTGCGAATCCGACTTGAGCAACGAACGTACGGCACGCATGGCATCGGCCGCAACCTTTGCGCTCGTGGGTCGCTCACTGGGCGCTTTGGCCAAAAGCGCTGCGATCAATGCGTCAATTTCGATGGGAATTCCAGGCACATACTGGGACAGCGGCGGCGCGGTTTGCGTTAGATGCGCCAAGAACAACTCATTGGCGTCCGCGGCGCTGTACGGCCCTCGCCCACTGATCATCTCGTACAGCACGAGGCCCACAGCATACAGATCCGCGCGCGCATCGACCAAATCTCCCGCCGCTTGCTCTGGGGACATGTAGCGCGGCGTGCCCACAGCGACGCCCCTCGCCGTTATCGCTTCAGCGCTCGCGTCGAGCAGCTTCGCGATACCGAAATCCAGCAATTTGGGCACGCCCTGAGTCGTGATGAAGATGTTCGGTGGCTTCACATCGCGGTGAACGACGCCAATGCTGTGCGCGACTGACAGCGCGTCGAGCACCGCAGCACCGATGGAAAGCGCTTCACTCAAAGGCAACTGCCGGTGCGTGGCCAGCCGGCTCGCCAGCGTTTCCCCTGTCAGCCGCTCCATCACGAAATACGGCAGCTGATCTTCTGTCACTCCTGCGTCCGAAACGCGCACAATATTTGGGTGCTCCAGGCGACCCAACGCACGCCACTCGTTGCGCAAGCGCTGCACCAAATCATCGCGGCTTGACAGCTCTTTGAGCAACGTCTTGAGCACGAAGCGCTTACCCAGTTCCTCGTGCTCCACCTCGTAAACGGAACCCATTCCGCCTGAACCGAGCAAGCGCACGACGCGGTACTTCGTGCCAGCGATGCGCTGGCCTTCGTCGAAATGCTGCCGGGTGTTCATGGATTGTCTTCGCTCTGGTGACGACACCGCGCTGGGCCGTGCTTTCGCAACGGCACCCGCCCTCGGCTGTGGAGCGAAAGCCGCCCCAACCGGCGCTTTGCATACCGTATAGAGTCGTTTGAGACGAGGGATTGCCACGGCCACTCTTGGTCGGTTGATGGAGGGATGCAGTTGCTCAGCAAATGAAAAAACACGACTCGGCCAGCGGGCCAGATGTCTGCATTACCCGGCGCGTTGTGGAGATCCGGCCCGGCGAGTACTGTCGGCCCGATGGCGATCACCCGCGATGTCGTGGTTCATGTAGCGAAGCTGGCCTGCCTTGAGCTCAGCGACGCAGAGATCACGAAAATGACTTCTGATCTAGACAGTATTCTGGGTCATGTGGAGGAGCTGGCCAAGCTCGACACGAGCCAGGTTGCGCCCACCACGCACCTGGCGGTGGAGCAACTTGGCTTCAACGCCGACGCCGCCAAACCAACGTTGAGCACCGCTCAGGCTCTTGCGGAAGCTCCTCGCACTCATTCTAACGGGTTTGCTGTGCCCGCCTTCGTTGAAGAGACATGACGGATTTACACTCGCTTTCAATTCCCGCGCTTGCCGATCAGGTGCGCCGCGGTGAGGTTTCGGCTGAAACGGTGATCCAGCGCAGTTTGGAGCGCATTGCAGCCAACCAGGATTTAAACGCCTTCCTATTTGTCGCCAAGGAGAGCGCGTTGGAAGCGGCGCGCGCGCTGGACCAGCGACGGGCTAAAGGGGAGCAATTGGGCCCTCTCGCCGGCGTGCCGATCGGCATCAAAGACGCTCTGTGCACCGTCGACGCCCCCACCACTGCGGGTTCACGCATCTTGGCGCGCCGCGGAAAAGATGACAGCGCGCAAGGCTGGCGCCCGCCCTATGACGCCACAGTCGTTGCCCGCTTGCGCGCGGCGGATGCCATCGTGATTGGCAAGACGAATATGGACGAGTTTGCGATGGGCTCGTCCAACGAGAACAGCGCATTCGGTCCCGTAAAAAACCCGTGGGACAAAACGCGCATTCCCGGCGGCTCAAGCGGGGGCAGCGCGGCCTGTGTTGCGGCGCGCTTGGTGCCCGGTGCGCTGGGAAGCGATACCGGCGGTTCAATCCGCCAACCTGCAGCGCTGTGCGGCGTGGTCGGCGTCAAGCCGTCTTACGGGCTGGTGTCGCGCTACGGCTTGATCGCGTTTGCTTCCAGCTTGGATCAGGTGGGCCCCATGGCCGTCGATGTGCGCAGCGCGGCGCGCATGCTCCAGATCACCGCTGGCCCCGATGCTCAGGATTCCACCTGTGCCGCGCTGCCGCCCGCCCCTTACGAAGCGGCCTGTGAAAAGTCAGTCAAAGGCCTGCGAGTCGGCGTGCCCGACGAATATTTTGCAGAAGGCCTCGACGCCGACGTGGAAAAGAGCGTGCGCTCAGCGCTGGCTCAATTGGAAGCTCTGGGGTGCAGCTTGCACCGCATCAGCTTGCCGCACACGCGCTACGGGTTGAGCACCTATTACCTCGTGGCCACCGCGGAGGCTTCCAGCAATCTGGCACGCTTCGATGGCGTGCGCTTTGGGCTGCGCGTCGAGCCCGAGCGCGGCGATCTGCGCACGATGTACAGCAGCACGCGCGGGGCGGGTTTTGGGGCTGAAGTTAAGCGGCGAATCATGCTCGGCACCTACGCGCTGAGTGCCGGCTACTACGACGCTTACTACCGCAAGGCGCAGCAAGTGCGCACACTGATCCGTCGCGATTTCGACGAAGCCTTCACTCAAGTCGATGTCATCGCTTCTCCCGTTGCACCCGCACCGGCCTTCAAACTCGGCGAGAAGACCGCTGATCCGTTGCTCATGTACCTGAGCGACGTGTACACGCTTCCAGCTAGTTTGGCGGGCGTTGCGGGTATGTCGATGCCTAGTGCCCCAGTCCCGGCAAGCAAAGAGCGACCTACTCTGCCCGTGGGAATTCAATTGCTGGCGCCCGCATTTGCTGAGGAGCGCCTGTTCACGGCCGCCGCCGCATTGGAAGGCGCGCTTCCTCCCAGCGCACCGCCGATAGCGCAATGAGGCTTGAGGTTTTGGTCGAGCGCGCAGGCTCCCAGCACCAGGGCCCGCTTGCCGCCTTGTTCAAAGAAACGCACTCGGGGTGTTATTGCCAATTTTGGCATTTCAGCGGCGATAAGAACGACTGGCAGCTGCGCTGTGCCGAAGGCGAGGGCAATTGTGCCCAGATGCGCAGTAGTCTGGAAACGGATTCCGCTCACATGCACGGCTTCGTCGCACTGAGCGGCGATCGCGCAGTGGGCTGGCTCAAGCTGAGCGCTGCGACTGAAATCGACAAGCTGTACGAACAGCGCTTGTACCGCGGGTTGCCCTGTTTCACCGGGGATCGCGCCGGTATTTATACGATTGGTTGCATGCTGGTCGCGAGCGACGTGCGACGCCAAGGTGTTGCCCGCGGGCTGCTGCAAGCGGCGATTACCTGGGCCCAAATGAACGGCGCGCGCGCCATTGAGGCCTTTCCGCGCCGCGTGGATCAGCCGCACGACTCCGATCTGTGGTTGGGGCCGCTTGGCCTCTTTGAGGAGTTCGGCTTTCAAATGGTGCATGCCTTTGAGCCCTACCCCGTGTTGCGGCTGAGGCTTGCTCAATGACCGCGGTCAATGCTGACCCCTGCGGCATTCTGATCGTCGATAAACCGTCTGGGCCCACCAGCCACGACGTGGTGGCAAAAGCGCGCAAGCTATTCGCGACACGCAAAGTCGGTCATGCGGGCACGCTCGATCCGATGGCCAGCGGCGTACTGGTGGTGCTGCTCGGAGAAGCCACCAAAATGGCCGCTTACCTGACAGCTCACGACAAGCGCTATCGAGCAGTGGTCGCCTTTGGGCGCTCAACCGACAGCTTCGACGCGCAAGGCACCACAACTAAAACGCTGGATCTTGCGCCCGGCTGGCTTGACGCCGGAGCGCTGGAGCTGGCTTTACAACGCGAACGCGAGCGCAGTGAACAAGAGCCCCCCGTATTCAGCGCGCTCAAAGTGGGCGGCGCACGCGCCCATCGTTTGGCCCGTAAAGGAGAGGCTCCTGAATTGCCCGCTCGCCCCGTGCGCGTCCGATCGCTGGAGCTGTTGACGACCAGTGAGGGTTTGGTGGAAGTCGAGATGCTGGTGAGCAAGGGTTACTATGTGCGCAGCTTCGCACGCGACCTCGGTGCGGCCCTCGGGGTGCCCGCCCACCTGGCCGCGCTGCGCCGGTTGAGCAGCGGCCCGTTCACCCTGAGTGAGGCTTGCCTCTGGCCCGCGAGCGAGCCCCCGCCGCTGATGTCAGTGGAGGAGGCTGCGAAGCGCGCCATGCCCACTCGGGAGCTGACCCCAGTGGGCTTGAACAAGGCCATCAAGGGTCAGTTGCTCTCACCCGATGACCTATCCGCCTGTGCCGATCAGCTGGGCGACGAAGAACCTATCGCTTGGCTCTATCTTGGGCAGCTAGTGGCTATTGGAGTGCGTCGCGGGGACAACTACTTGGTCAAGCGCGGTTTTGTTAGCGGCCGCCCGGCCAGGGCAATTCAACCCTGAGATAATTCACCAATTTAGACCTTTAAAGTGACATGTAACCATTGGGATCAACTTATCTTTATTTGAATGTGTCAATTTGTTCATGAGGCGGCTTCGTGCCACCGGTTGCGCCCCTTTCTCCGCGCCCGTAACCTGCCCTGAGTAGGAGGAACGGGGGCGGTCACTGATCTGGCCGCTGCGCGTACCGAGCACCAAGTTGGAACCACCAGAAGCGCTGATAGCCATCGCACTCGCTTGCCTCCCCGCCGCTGGGGCAGCGTTTTTTGCGGCAGCCAGTGCGGCGCTCGGAGCCGTTGCGCCAAGTCGGCAAGCAGCTCTGGTTGACTCACTGCAGGGACCCTGGCGGCGCGCCATGCAGCGCTATTTGGTGAACGGGGCGCGCGTCGAGACCGATTGGTTGGTGCTCAGGGGCTTGGGCGTTTCCAGCGCCGCCGTGCTGTGCGCCCGGACAGCCCCAACTTGGCACCCGATCGTAGTCACGGCGCTGGTCCTGGTGGCCTATGGCGTCACCTCCGAAGTGCTGTGCGCGGTCGCAAGGCGCCGGGCGGAACTGCTCGCCCCGGTGCTGCTGGTGCTGCTGCGACCGATTGAGCTCTTGGTCGCGCCGCTCAGCTACCCTTTAAGCCGCCTCGGGCGGATGGTCTCGCGCCACATTGAGGGCCCCGCGCCCCCCAGCGCCAGCATCATGGAAACCGAGATGGAGCTGCTGGTCACTCAGAGCGAAGAGAGCGGCTCGCTCGCGCCGGATCAGTCGGAGATGATCCGCAATGCTCTGGCCTTCGGCGATCTCAAAGCCGGGGATTTGATGGTCCCGCGCACCCAAGTGATCGCGGCGGACGTGGAGTCTTCCCTCCCCGATTTCTTGAAGCTGGTGGCGGAAACTGAGCAGTCCCGCTACCCGATTTACCGAGAGCGCATCGACAACGTGGTGGGTATCTTGCACGTGAAAGATCTGGTGACCCGCACCTCGCCGGATCGCTGGGTGAGCCAGTCGCTAGCGGATCTCATGCGCACGCCGGTGATGTACGTGCCTGAATCCCAGGCCGCTTCCAGTGTGCTCACCGACATGCGTGCCGGCAAGCACCACATCGCCATCGTGATCGACGAGTTCGGGGGCATGAGCGGGATCATCACGCTGGAGAATTTGATCGAAGAGATCGTGGGCGACATCAAAGACGAGCACGACGACGAAGAGCCCCCGATTGCCGATTTGGGTGATGGGCGGCTGTTGGTTGACGCGGCAATCGCCGTCAGCGATTTGAGCCGTTACTTGGGCGTCGAGCTACCGGAAGACGGCGACTACAACTCGCTGGGCGGCTTGCTGATCGAGCTCAAGGGGTTCGTGCCGCAAACGGCTGACGTGGTGGAGCTCGCGGGTATGCAGTTCATCGTCCGCGACGCGGACGAACGGCACGTGCGCAAAGTCGAAATTGTGCGCAAAGTGATCGACGAAGCGCCCAAATCACTGGCGCCGAGCGGCAATGTTTCGAGCCGCCCCGCTGCGTGATCGAGAGTCACGGCAACGAGGGCTCAGCTGCCGCCGCCGCCGATTTTCTTCAGCTCTTCGAGGATCTTCGTGCCCAGCGGGATCAGGCCGGCTTTTTCTTGGCCGGGTGTGTCGTCGCCATTGAGGAGCGTGTCCATCGTCGAGACTTCGCGGCGCAAGCGCGTGGGCAAATCAGATGGGCACACT
>DATJEQ010000177.1:0-2131 GCA_035496495.1 Polyangiaceae bacterium | reverse complement strand
GCCAGCGCCTTGAGCGCTAAATGCGCCGAATGAGCCAAATGCCTCGAATAAGGGAGACACGCGGCGTTCTGCGCGTAGGGCTCAGACAACCAAAATGTCTTCGATTTGCCCAGACGTGCTGGCGACCCTGATCGCGGGGTGGTTTTGTTACGGTGAACCATCGCGCGGGGAGTCGGGCCCCGGCTCGGGGCCTAAGGGCTGGTCGGAGTCGGGGGAGGGAACGTGTCGGAATCGGCCGGCCTGGTCGCCAGGCACTGAGCGATACCAGCGAGGACCTCTTTTGCAGCCCCATCTGGCAACACCGGTGACCCCATCACCTGGACGAGCTCACGTGAAAAGGGCAGCCAGACGAACATCGCGCGACCCTTGATGTTGGCAAACGGAACGCCCGCGCCTTTGCCCCCCAACCAGCGGCGCGAGTCGCTGCTGTTGTGGCGGTTGTCGCCCATCACCCACACTTCGCCCGGCTTCACATAAAAGGGCCCTTCGTGTTCGCTGACGCGGTCGTCTTCGTAGAGCGCGAGGAACGCGGTGCCCGAGAGGTACTCCACGTACAAGTCACCGCCTCGCTCTACGCTGTCGGGGGTTTCTCGATAGGTGTAGTGACCGGCAAGGCAACCCGGCACGTGCCAGCCGTTGATGATCGGATGGCCACCCTCCGCCTCCAAGACATCGCCCGGGATCGCCACCACGCGTTTGATGAAATCCTGGCGCTCGCGCCGCAGATCCGGATCCGGGTATTCGAACACAATCACGTCGCCGCGCTTGGGAGGCATTGAAGAGAATAGTCGCGTGTCGGTGAACGGAATAGTTGGGCCGTACACGAACTTGTTGACGAAGATGTGATCGCCAATTTGCAGCGTTGGCAACATCGAACCGCTGGGGATCTTGAATGCTTCAACCACAACGGCACGCAGCAGCAGGGCGACCAACACCGCGAGCCCAATTGATTCCGCGTACTCGCGCAGTTCGCTCTTGCGCCATGGTTGCAGGTGGGTTTCGACCAGCTGGGCGCTTCTGCTGAAAGCTTTGCCGAAGATTTGTTCATTGAAAGGGTCGGCGATCATCGCGGCTCGCAGCGCCGCAAGCGCGCCTTCCAGTTCTTCCAATTGATGCGGCCCCAGTCGCTTGGTGATGGCCTTGTGATTACCGCTCAGGATGCGCTGCGCCTCGTCCAATAGATGCCCCGAGGCCTCCAATTGCTTGCGCAGCTCGACCGACAGCGACCGACCACCCACCGTGGAGAGTGCCGCTGCGAACGGCAACTGGTGTCGCAGCGAGTACAGCACCATTTCAAACAGAGTGAACAGCACAATCACCGCTGGGATCTTTTGCTCGCGCACGAAGGTGGGGATGGCACCGCTGCTCTCACTGGCCTCCAACGAATGGGCGACGAGCATGGCCAACCCCAATGGCGCGACAACGAACCAAAAGAACCAGAACAGCGAGCGGAAAAGCGAAGATTTTTGCACAGCAGATAGGGCAGCAGGCAGGAGTGGGGGCGCTTGGGTTCAAAAACCGGTGGCTACATACAACAAGCGCTGGTCATGGGGGATCTTTTGACTCAGGGCGCGTCGCCCAGTTGCACTAGGTAGTCCACCGCGACGGCGCGGTCATCGAGCAGCTGCTGGGGAGGAGCCGTTTGCCCTACTTGGCTGCTGTGGTCGAGTAGCAGAATGTAATCGCCTTTGGGCACACGCACAGTGCGTTGGAATAGAGCGCCGCGTGCCACCGGCTCACCCCACACCGGTGGCCCGATCAAGCTGCTGGGCCCGGGCCGGGTTGTGAGATTGGCCAGCATGCCTTGTCCCGTGGCTTCCGGAACGAGCAGCACATCAATGCCGGGCGCGCCGTCGATGGTGAGATTTAAGTACAGCGCTTGGTCGTCATCCGGGACGTGAAAGCCGCCGATGAAATCCTGCTGTTGCGAATGCACCTCGGTGCGATCATTGTCCAGAGTCAGCTTATCCGAGCGCACGACGTTGAACGGGCGGAACGGCCGCTGCCCCGGGGAAACCAAGCCCGCGGCGTAGTCCGTCTCGCCGCGCCGGCTGTAACGGATCACCGTGAACCCGCGCTGCAGTTGACTGAGCACCATGTTGCGCCCCAGCTCATTCGCGTTCACCTGTGC
>DATJEQ010000176.1:0-4164 GCA_035496495.1 Polyangiaceae bacterium | reverse complement strand
GTGAGAAGGCCAATAAGCTGGTGTACGATAGCGAGGCGTCACCCCCGGTGCGTGAAGTGGCAACCAGCGCTGAAGAGCAGCGGCAATTCGTGCTCAGCAGTGAGGAATTGCTGACGCTGGCGCGTTGGGCAGTGCAGATCGAAAAGCACTACTCGGCACGGGTCGGCCACGACGTGCCCATGGACATCGAGTGGGCCAAAGATGGCCTAACCGGCGAGCTGTTCATCGTGCAAGCGCGCCCGGAAACGGTCCACTCACAAGCCGCAGCAGAGCAAGGCGCGACCTTCGACGTGTACGAGATCACGGGACAACGCGACAAACTGGTGACCGGCAAGAGCGTTGGAGAAAAAGTGGGGCAAGGCGCGGTGCGGGTGATCAAGAGCACCTCAGAGCTACACCATTTCCGTCCGGGAGAAGTGTTGGTGGCACCGATGACCGATCCCGATTGGGAGCCGGTATTGAAACAAGCGGCCGCAGTGGTAACGGATCGGGGCGGCCGTACCTGCCATGCCGCGATTGTTTCGCGGGAACTGGGGATCCCGTGTGTGGTGGGGGCCTCCAACGCGACGAGCGTACTCAAGACGCAGCAGGACGTAACGGTGTCTTGCGTCGAAGGAGACGAAGGCTTCGTCTATCGCGGTCTGCTCCAGGTCTCCCACAAGACGATCAAAGCCAGCGAGCTGCCGAAGCCCAAAGTGCCGCTGATGTTGAATGTCGGCAACCCGAGTTTAGCATTTCGTCTGGCTCAGTTGCCGTGCGCCGGCGTCGGGCTTGCCCGTTTGGAATTCATCGTTTCCGGTCTGATCGGAGCGCACCCAATGGCGCTGGTTCACCCCGAGCGGCTGGATGGTCCCACCCGCGACCAACTGCAAGCGCTGACCGCGAGCTATGCCACGCCGACTGAATATTTTGTCGACCGCCTGGCAACCGGAGTGGCGCAAATTGCCGCGGCGTTCTATCCGCGCCCAGTGATTGTGCGCATGAGCGATTTCAAGACCAACGAATACGCGGGGCTGCTGGGTGGCAGCGTGTTCGAACCCCACGAATCCAACCCGATGATCGGTTTTCGCGGAGCATCGCGCTACTACAATGATCGCTACCGCGAGGGTTTCGCGCTTGAGTGCGCCGCAATGCGACGAGTGCGCGAAGAGATGGGGCTTTCCAACGTGAAGTTGATGATCCCCTTCTGTCGCACACTCGGCGAAGGGCGCAAGGTGGTTGAAGAGCTGGAGAAGAATGGGCTGCGCCGTGGCGAGAAGGATTTGGAATTGTACGTGATGTGCGAAATCCCAAATAATGTCATCTTGGCGGAACAATTCTGTGAATTGTTCGACGGCTTCTCGATTGGATCCAACGATTTGACTCAACTCACCTTGGGCATCGATCGCGATTCAGATCTACTCGCGCATCTCTTCGACGAGCGCGACCCGGGTGTAAAAGAAATGATCCGCATGGTGATCGAGCGCGCCCACAAGCACGGTCGCAAAGTGGGGTTGTGCGGCCAGGCCCCTAGCGATCACCCTGAATTCGGTGAGTTCTTGGTGCAATGTGGCATCGACAGCATCTCCATCACGCACGACGCATTGCCCGAATTGAGTCGACGCTTGGCGGTTTGAGGGGCGCAACCGAGCCCCGCCTTGACGCCGTCAGCGGTTGTGTCACCATAGCCGCGCTGTGAAACACGCGCTCCGCCAGTATTGGTCTATTGGTCCCGTCGTCAGTATGGCGATTGGATCAGGTGGCGGCGTTTGTTTCTAGGTTAACAATCAATTGAATAAAGCGCCCCGCCGGTTCGACGAGCGGGGCGTTGTTGTTTAAGGCGCCTTCGTTCTTCGGCTGGTGGGGCTGAAATGCGAAGGAAGTCATGTCGAGTCCGGAAGAACAAGGTGCCGTCGAGTTGAGGCGCGCCTTGACCGTATCTTGGTCACCCTTGGAATTGTTGCGGGGGCGCATCAATGCGTCCGTTGCAGGGTTGCCTGGCATTTTGGTACCCGTGGGTGGGCATCCTGATCAACCGCGTCGGCTGCTTCGTGCTGCCGTTTCTTGCCATCTATTTGACTACTCAGCGCGGCTTCTCGATAGCCGCTGCAGGCGCAGCTGTCGCCACGTACGGAGTCGGCAGCATGGTCGCGACGCTTGCCGGGGGCACGTTTGCAGATCGCGTGGGTCGTCGCCGCACGCTGCTTTTCGGCCTGTTTGCAGGACCAATTCTCATGTTGGCGCTGCCCCTCGCCGAGAAACCGAGCGTGATCTTCACGCTCACTTTTCTGATGGGCACAATCTATGAACTGTATCGACCGGCATCCAACGCCGCCATTGCGGACGTGATCCCAGCTGTGGATCGGCCGCGTGCATTTGCACTCTACTATTGGGTCATGAATCTCGGCTTCGCCGTCGGTGTTTCGCTGGCGGGTATTGTTGCAACCAGAGGCTACATCTGGCTGTTCGTCTGTGATGCAGTGACCACGCTCACGTACGGCGTTGTGGTGTATCTTCGCGTTCCAGAAACTAGGCCAAAGCATCCCACACAAGCCAGTTGGCGGAATCACCTGGCCGCACCCTTCAAGGATAGGGTCTTTGCGCCGTTCGTGTTGATCACATTTGGTGTCGCGTGCATTTTCAGTCTGTGTATGTCGATGCTGCCGATTGAGATGAGAAGTGACGGTCTTTCACCCGCGCAATACGGGAAACTGATCGCGATCAACGGAGTGCTGATCGTGTGCCTACAGCCTGTGATCGCGCATGCAGTGGCTCGCTTCCGCAACACACAAGTGATGGCCGCAGCCGCGCTGCTGCTGGGCATCGGTTTTGGCGCAACCGGTTACGTGGACAGCGCGTTCGGATACGCCGCATCGATCACCGTGTGGACAATCGCGGAGATGGCATGGATCCCGGTAGGCCCCACCATGGTGGCCGCCTTGGCTCCCGCTCCACTTCGCGGCGCCTACCAAGGTGCCTACGGCCTTGGTTGGGCAATGGCGTCGAGCGTCGGTCCGTCGCTGGGCGGTCTCGTCCTGGATCACTTGGGTTCAAAGACCCTCTGGACAAGCTGCATCGCCATCGGTGCCATCTCATCCATCGGTTTTATGCTTCTCGCCCCAGCGATTCAGCACGCTATCGCGGAACGGCACAGGTGATGTGAAGCCCATGAACGAATCACAATCGAGCAAATCGGAGTGTGAGATCGTCCGGTTGCGTGGATTTTTTAACTTGGGATAGAAAAATCAACCCGGGAGAGGGCTGATCGGGACTTAAGAATGAACCTGGGAGCGGACGGCTTCAAATCTCGAAAATATCGGGTAACACAAGGATATGCGGCGCCTTGGGTTGATGTCCTTTCTCGCCTGCTGCGCTGCTCTGGCGTGCAGCTCCAGCGCGGTGAACTCAGAAACTGCTGCTTCTGCGGGTGCAAGCGGGCAGAGCGAAGGGTTCGGCGGTGCGGGCGGTTCCCCGAGCGGGGTTGCGGGGCTCACCGCAAGCGGCGGAAGCACGGGGATCGGTGCCGCCGGAGTGAGTGGCGGAGGAATGCCCAGTAGTGCTGGCGGCGCGACTGGAGGAGCAATGTCGAGTGGTGGCGTCGCAGGCTCCGGCGGCATCTCAAGCAACACGACTGGTGGTTCTGCGGGCCAAGTGTCGGGACCTAACGGCGGCGCAAGCGCCGGCGGAACAAGTGCGGGCGGCATGAGCACTGGCGGCACTGTGGCGGGTCTGCCCGCTGTGAGCAACGATGGCGACGGCGATGTCACGATTGGCCCGAATTACACACAGGCAACAGAGATGACGTACGTCGCGGGGGTGCCCAAAGGCACCGTCACCATGTTCACCATGAATTCTGGTGACAGCACGATCTATCCGGGGATCAACGGTGCTTACATGCGCAATGTGTGGGTGTATGTTCCCGCGCAGTATGTTGCCGGCACCGCAGCGCCGTTTATCCTTGCCCAAGACGGTGACAATTACATTCTGCGCTTGCCGCCGATTCTTGACAACATGATCGCCGCCAAGCGCTTGCCAGTGATGATCGCCGTGATGGCCAACTCCGGTGGGGGCAACGATAAGGGCAGTGAGCGGGGGCTCGAATACGACACTGTCTCCGACAAATTCTTGAGCTTCGTGGAGACGGAGCTATTGCCACGAGCTGCGTCAGAAGCTCATGTCACGTTC
>DATJEQ010000175.1:0-12082 GCA_035496495.1 Polyangiaceae bacterium | reverse complement strand
TACGACGTGTTCGACGAAGCGCGCCATTTTGAAGCCGGCGCCCGCAGCACTCCGATCGATCTGCCCCAAGGCCGCCTGTGGCTCAGCGTGTGCGAAGACGCCTGGGCGGATGGCGGCCTGCGCCCCAGGCACAGCGATCGCAATCCACTCGACGGCCTGAATGCTCAGAGTGCCAGCGCACTCGTCAATATCTCGGCGAGCCCGTTCACCCTGAGTAAGCGCTTGATGCGGCCGCAGATGTTCGCCCAAATTGCCCAGCGCCGTGGCGTTCCGGTGCTGTTCGTGAATCAAGTGGGCGGCCACGACGAGTTGATCTTCGATGGTAAGAGTTCCGCATGGTCGGCCAACGGCGAGCTGATAGCGCGCGCGCCCAGTTTCGTAGAAGACACGTTGTTCGTGGATCTGAAGTCAGGGGGCAACATCGCGCCGGAGTTCTCGAGCGACGAAGAAGCCGCGTACGGCGCGCTCGTACTCGGTGTGAAGGATTACGTACGAAAATGCGGGTTTCGCAGCGCCGTGCTGGGTTTGAGTGGCGGTATTGATTCCGCGCTGACTGCAGCAATTGCAGTCGACGCGTTGGGGCCGACCAATGTGCTCGGCGTGGCCATGCCTACCCGCTATTCTTCGGAAGGGTCGCTGAACGACGCTCGTGCCCTGGCCAAGAACCTAGGCATTGAATTGCGTGTGATCGACATTGATCCAATTTTTTCTTCCTACGAGAATGGCTTGCAAGACGCGCTGCGTGGTTTGCCAACTGCGTCCGCCAAAGACGTCACTTTCGAAAATATCCAAGCCCGTATTCGCGGGAACACCTTGATGGCCATTTCCAATCGCACCGGGGCCCTAGTGCTGACCACCGGCAACAAGAGTGAACTGGCTGTGGGCTATTGCACGCTGTACGGAGACATGGCCGGCGGCCTGGCAGTGATCAGCGATGTCCCCAAGACGTTTGTTTACAAGCTCGCCGCATTCGTTAATCGCCACAGCGAGCGCATTCCCCAGGCAAGCATCGACAAACCTCCTTCCGCGGAGCTGCGCCCGGGTCAGTTGGATCAGGATTCGCTGCCCGCGTACGAGTTGCTCGATGCTATTCTTGAACTGTATGTGGAGCGCCAGCTCGGTGTGGCAGACATCGTCGCCCAAGGTCTCGATCGGGCGACGGTGATGCGCGTGGTCCGAATGATTGAGCGAGCGGAATACAAACGTCGGCAAGCGGCCCCAGGTTTGATCTTGACGCGCAAGGCCTTTGGCCCCGGCCGTCGCATTCCGTTAGCTAATGGCTTTTCCGAAACTTGGGAGTGAGTGAATGCAATCGTCCGTATTGAGTTCTGTATTTATGGCCTGCGCGGTTTTCCTGAGCGCGTGTCGTGACGACCAACCCGCAGCCAAGGCCGCCCCGTCCGCCACCGCAAATGCAGCCGCCCCTAAACCTTCATCCACAGCGCGACAAGTCTGGCCCGTGCCGGTGGGGCCGCGCATGGCGGTTTTACCTGGCAAGGGAATTGGCGCCATTCGATTCGGCGCCAACCGCGAAACCATTCAACGCCTGATGGAGTTCCCCTGTGAAGTGAGCACGACCACTCTGTGCGGCTACAATGGGCGTGCGGTTGACTTCATCATGACCAACGGCTTGTTGGAAGAGATTCGGCTTCAGCGTTCCTCTCGCAAGAACCTGCATCTGCCGCAAGCCACCTACGGCGTGTTCAACGGACAATTCCTCGACGGGACGCACCTTGAGATGCTGCGACCCACGGTGATTGAACTGGCGGGCGCTCCACAAAGCGTCGAAATGGTAACAGGCGCCAATCCTTGGAACACTGTTGAGCGTGACTACTACGAGTCAGCGATCTTCGAGTACGACCGCACAACTAGCGGGAACATCGTGCTCGGCGGTGTCATCTTGAAGAATCCCGCAACTGCACAACCAACAGCCAGTGCCGAGCCAATAGCCAGCGGCCGTCCAGCTCCCAGTGCTGGAGCTACGCCCAGCGTGCGACCGGCAGCCAGTGCGCGCAGGCCGTGATTTTCAAACGCCTTTGCACGGCGGTAGCTCCTCGGCGCCCCTATGGGGCAATGTGACGCCGCTCGCGCAGTCGCCGTTCGCTCAGAACCTTCTGCCCCTCTGCACCGTCGACCAAAGTCCATTTGGTGTTCACCGGTAGCGGCTGCTCCAGCAACAGATCGATCGCCCGATCCGCGGCAATCGCATCCAGGTGGCGCCCGGGCAGCTCCACCACCGCATGCCCTGCTTTTAACCCCTTGAGAACATTGATAAACTTGGCAAGCACCGCGAGGAACGCTCGCTCGTCAAACTCCGCTTTCCGGCCGCACCCAATGAGCAGCGTCTTGTCGAAAGGCAACGCCGGCTTGGTGGGCACCAGCAATGTTTCGCCGGGCGCGCCCGAGAAAAAACCCGACTTGATCAAGCGTGAGATCTGACCGGAAAGGCGCCAATCCACCATTCCCGCGACGCCCTGCGGCGGACGTTCGTCTTGCATCACAGGGGCCAGCAGCACCTCGGCGATCACCTGATCGAGTTTCTTCAACTCACGGGGCACATACTGCAAATCCATAGAGTGGGCGATCCGCAGTCAGGTGGTTCGGCCGCAATCATCCGCAACTCGGCTGAGCACGCCGTTGACGAAACTGCCGCTGTTCTCGTTGCCGTAGCGTTTCGCCAACTCGACGGCCTCATCGATGATCACGGCCTTGGGGACCTCGCTCTTGTGAAGCAGTTCCCAAGTGGCTAACCGTAGAATATTTCGATCCACTACCGCCATGCGCTCCAGCCGCCAATGCTGGCTGGCTTTGGCAATCTGGGTGTC
The DNA here is from genome assembly GCA_035496495.1 of Polyangiaceae bacterium. GTDB lineage: Bacteria > Myxococcota_A > Polyangia > Polyangiales > Polyangiaceae > SZUA-265. Next base: position 9,257 of record DATJEQ010000175.1, on the reverse strand, counting down.
GGCCTGAGCCAATTGCTTCACCACCCCTTGCACCAGCTCGTCGGCGTATGGGCGCCCTTCAGCTTCACCGGGAAACTCCCGCCAGAAGTCGTGAATGATTGCACCCACGTCGTGCCCGGCCGAATCGATGGCAAAGAGCATCTGCAAGGCTGCTTCGCGCCCACTGCTGCGTGCACCCATCGCGATCAACCCACCTTCAGAGCGTCATTCAAACTGACCATGTGCAGCACAGCCAGAGCCGCCTCCACGCCACGATGACCCACTTTTGCTTCATCCACCCGCTCCAGCGCTTGCTGCAATGAGTTCGTGGTCAAAAGGCCCAGCCCCACGGGCACTCCCGTACTCGTGCTGACGTCCATCAATCCGCGCGCCGCTTCCCCCGCAACGTAGTCGAAGTGCGGCGTTCCTCCTCGGATCACACAGCCTAAAGCCACAATGCCGTGCGCTTTGCCGGCGCGGGCAATTTGCCCACACGCTATCGGCAATTCCCAGGCTCCCGGCACCCGAACGACCGTGATGCGATCGGCAGCAACGCCGTGTTGCTGCAATGTTCGCACGGCGCCTTCCAGCAATTGCTCGACGATCAATTCGTTGAAACGCGACGCCACTACGTAGAATTGCGCCTGAGCCGAAACCCGTAAACCGCTTTCAATCGTCGTCACTTGCCCTGCCATGATCGTTCAAGCCCTTGTTGGGAAGTCAGTGTTGGCCTCTAAAGGGCACTGTTTCCACCACTTCCAAACCATAACCGCGAATACCCGCAATCTTCCGTGGATTGTTGCTGAGCAGCCGGATCTTGTGCAAACCCAATTCGCGTAGCACTTGAGCGCCCAAGCCATATTCACGTAGCGCTCCGCGCTGAGCCGCCTGGTCGGCTTCGCTTGCCGAGTGCGTTTCCACCCGCGGCGGCGTCGCAGTCGTCTCCTCGCTTGCGCCCAGACGCTCCAATTCCGTCACCAAATCCCGCTGTGAAGGCAGGTAAACGATTACGCCACGCCCTTCTCGCTCGATCTGGTCAATCGCTTCGCGCAAATTACGGCCTCCATCCGCGGAAGCGGACGAGAACAGATCGCCCACCAGCGAGCCACCGTGCATTCTGCATAGCACCGGCGCAGAGCCCGTGAGGTCGCCTTTGATCAAAGCCAGCAATTGACGATCTCCAATCGCGGCGGAATACGCAATGGCGTGCCACGAGCTCTTCGTCTGATCCAGGGTGACCGACTGCTCGCTGCGACGCTGCACCAAGTGCTCCGTTTGCAAGCGGTAACGAATGAGATCGGCGATGGTTAAGATCTTGAGCTGATGCTGCTGCGCGAATCGCTCCAAATCCGGCAAGCGCGCCATGCTGCCGTCATCATTCATGATCTCGCAAATCACCCCCGAAGGATTGCAGCCGGCAAGTCGGGCGAGATCCACCGCGCCCTCGGTTTGCCCGGCGCGCACCAGTACTCCGCCGCGTCTTGCTCGCAGCGGGAATACATGCCCGGGCGTGATGATGTCTTCGGGGTTCGCGTTGGGCCCAATGGCGACGCGCACGGTGTGAGCGCGATCCGCCGCGCTGATCCCCGTGGTAACGCCGTGCCGCGCCTCGATGCTGAGCGTGAACGCGGTGCCCAAAGGCGACCCGCCACGCCATTTGGGCAGCGTCATCATGGGCAATTCAAGGCGTTCCACTTGACTCTCAGTGAGCGCTAGGCAGATCAAACCGCGACCGTGTTTGGCCATGAAATTGATGTGCTCGGGGCTGACCTTCTCTCCGGCAAACATCAAGTCCCCTTCATTTTCGCGATCTTCGTCATCGACCAAGATCACCATCTTGCCGCTCTGGACGTCTTTGAGCACGCCCTGCATGTGACTGAGTAAATCCGGATCTATTTCGAGCGCAGGCGGGGGATCAGAAGTGGATGAATTGCGCCGGGTGCTCATGTGCGCCACCTTGACCCCAGGCCTTGCGTCGCTTCAAGCCAACGCACCGCGTACCGCGCCATCAAATCGGCTTCAAAATTCACACGATCTCCTACGCGAAGGCTTTTCAAGTTCGTTTCCATCAAGGTGTGCGGAATGAGCATCACTTCGAATCCGGCATCATCAACGCTGTTCACGGTGAGCGAAACCCCATTGATGCACACCGAGCCTTTTTTAGCCACCAGCTGACTGAGCGGAGGGCCCAGATCCACCCGCAACAACACGCCGGGGGGCACCGGTTTCACCGCGGCGACATGCGCAACTTGGTCGACGTGGCCGCTCACCAAGTGGCCCCCTAGTCGATCGGTAGGCAACAAGGCGCGCTCCAGGTTGACTTCGCCAGCCAGGGGCAAATCTCCCAACGTCGTTTGGGCAACCGTTTCGCTCGACAGGTCGACCCAGAAACGCTGCCCGTCGATTTCTGCAACCGTGAGGCAGGCGCCGTCGACGTTGATCGATTCGCCGAGTTTCAAATCCGTCCACGGCGATTGCAGCTGAACGCGCTGGCCGCCCGCGTGGGCTTGTCGCTCGCGCAGCTTTCCCAGCGCCTGCACTAGCCCGGTAAACATGCGCCCCTGATAGCATCCCGCGTACGAGATCACCTGCGCCCACTTTCACAAACCTCACTGGGCCCACCCCTGCAAACGGCACGTAACTATTTGAATTCAATTATGATTTGGCACTTGCCCTGGCCAGCATTCCGGAGCACTCTCAAAGGCGGATGCGCAAGTGGAAAAGGCCCCGCTCGCTCGGCTTTGCGTTGCCACCGCTCTTGGCATTGCTAGCGCCGGCTTTCGGTTGCGGAGCCAGTTTTGAAGCGGTGTACGAAGGGAACGTGCGTTTCGAGCACTGCTACAAGCTCGACCACGATCCGCGAATCGCCTCATCCCACCGCGAGTATTGTTGGTCCCAGTGGGTGCAGATGTACACCTATGAGCAGCCTTTGGATCGCATCGAATACGCCAGGCGCCGCATTCGCGTGCTGCGTGGCGAACCACCCCCGAGCACAGATCGACACGCATCGTTACCCGCAGCAGCCGCGAGTGCTGACCCACCCGCCACGGAATCGCTCAGCACAGAATCACTCAACGCAGCGCAAGCCGACCCCGCCCCAGTCTCGCCAGTGGAAGCGGCGACCGCGAGCGTTGTGCCCGCAGCGCCAGCGCCGGCCCCCTCTGCCGGCAGCGACGTGCCGGGTGAAGAATGCGCCGCAGGCTGTCGCACCAAGCTAGCCGAGTGTCGCAAGAACTGCCAAACGGCTCCCAAAGGCTGCGCACCCTGTGAGCCGACCTACAACAGCTGCATGCGAACCTGCTACGACTAAGATCGGATAACCAGCTAAGCCATGGCCGATTTTCGCATGAAGCCTCCAACGCCTGAAACCACGCCCGTGCCCCGGGTGTTGCGGCCTCGCCGTGCGGCACCCGCTGATGCAGTACGCCCCACTCGCGCTGAAGTCAGCTTGGAGGCATTGCGCCATAACCTGCGAGTTCTACGACGAATCACCAACGCACCGATCTACAGCGTGCTCAAGGCAGATGCCTACGGTCATGGTGCAAAAGCGGTCGCGCGCACTTTGGAGCGAGCGGGCGCAAATGGCGTGTGCGTGGCGCTATTGGAAGAAGCCATTGAGCTGCGAGAAGCCGGCATCATGTGCCCGATTGTGGTGATGGGCGGCTACTATGGCAAAGCTTGGACTGAGTTGATCCACTACCAATTGACACCGGTGATCTACGATCTGAGTCAGTTGGAAGCGCTCAGTCGTGAGGCGAGTCACGAACAGGGTCAACCTTGGGAAATCCACCTCAAAGTCGACACTGGAATGGGTCGCTTGGGCATCTCGCCCCACCTGTTGGGGCGAGCCTTGGATCTGCTTGCGGCAAGGCCTGAGCTGAACGTGCAAGGCTTGATGACGCATCTGGCTTGTGCAGATACCAGCGTGGAGTCCATTGATGCCCAGCTGGATCTGTTCGACCAAGCACGAGAAACACTGAAAAGCCGAGGTATTGTCCCCCATTTGCGCCACGCGGCGAACAGTGCAGCCATCATTCGCTCGCCCCGCGCTCACTTGGATTTGGTGCGACCTGGGATCGCATTGTTTGGCGTCGATCCGGGATCAACCCCAACGCTGAACCTGCGACCCGTGATGCGGGTGCTGAGTCAAATCGTAGCGCTGCGTCAGCTGAGCCCGGGCGACTCAGTGGGTTACGGAGCCACCTGGAGCGCTACGAAGCCGAGCACGATTGCCACCGTGCCCATCGGTTACGCCGACGGTCTGAGTCGCGCCGCTTCCAACAACGGCGAAGTTCTGGTGCGCGGCAAGCGGGCGCCCATAGTCGGCGCGGTGAGCATGGATTTGACCACCGTGGACGTGACGGGCATTGAAGGCGCGCACGTCGGTGACGAAGTGGTGCTGCTGGGTAAACAGCAGGGGCCTTTGGGCGAAGATTCCATCAGCGCGAACGAGATTGCCGCACGAGAGAACACCATTGCGTGGGAGGTGTTGACCAACATTTCCCGTCGCGTGCCGCGCTTTTATCGGGAAAGCTGACCTGCTCCTTTTCTATTTTCTGGCGACTCATTCTTCAAGCATGAGTCGCGCGCGATTCCACGCACTGCTGACCGGCGCGATGCGCGGATCGGCGGCGGCGGCGGTGAGCACATTGTTCATGGCACGACGGTACGCTTCTGCGTCCAGTAGGCCACGCAGTAGTTGAATGCGCAGGAACACGCCCGTGGTCTGCACTACGTCGCACAGGCAGTAATTGCGCACGTCGGCAATGCGCCCGGCGTGCACCATGGGCCCCACGTCTTTACCATCAATGCCCACTTTTCCGGGCATGCCACACAGCTTAGCGACAATATCCAGTTTGGCGGGTTTCGCGGCACCAAAATCCGCCAAGTAATCCATCACGTCCAGATGACCATCAGCCGAGAAGCGGTAGCGCAGATCGCGTGACTGGTAGTAATGCTTGAAGGAAATGCCGTGTCGCAGGCAGCGTGCGGCAATCACGGGCAGATCGAACCCGCGGCCGTTGAAGGTCACCAGCTCTGGCTTGCGCTCTTCCACGAAGCGCGTGAAATCCATGAGCGCTTCGGCCTCCGATTTGTCTTCACCGATAATGCCGATCCGCTTGACCGCGAAATCCCCATCCAGCCACAGCACTCCAATCGCGACGACTTCGTGATGGGGTGGAGCAGGGAGCCTTTCAGCCTCACTGGATTCAGCGATTGGCAGCTCCGCATCCAGAACCGTTTCGATATCCAACACCAAATAGGAGCGATTCACCGGCTATCTCCCCGCGCAAAGATGCGATTTAGCCCTAGCTCGTTCCCACATTGATTCCAACAATTTAATCAGCTACCTTTCGCGCAGAACTTTCTCCTTTTGGGGTGGTTCGCAGTTTTCGTTCCCTTTTCATTTTCCTCCCTCCGTCCGGAGCACAATGGACGACCAGGGCAGCTTCTATCCAACAGTCTTCGACTTCAGTCGAGCCGGATGGCGCTCGTTGCCCTGCTTTGCGCATGGCTCAAAATATTATTGTTATCAATGTCGATCTCCGAGAATCCCGCGTTGCTTTGATTGAAGACGGCGTCATCGCCGAACTTCAGATCGAGCGCGCTTCCCACCGAGGGACCGTCGGCAACATCGTGCTCGGGCGCGTCACACGCGTGCTGCCCGGCATGCAAGCCGCGTTCATCGATGTCGGGCAAGAACGCGCCGCGTTCCTCCACGTGGAGGATCTGATTCGGCCTCAAGATTTTGAGGCCTATGTCGAGGGCAGCTTCCGCACCGACAGTGAAGAATCGTTCCGCGGCGATGGCACGAAGCGCGGCCTAGCTCCTAACGCCGCCGCCCAAAGCAGTCCGTCGCATGCACAGCCTTCCGAAGAGGAGGACGCGAGTGAAGAGGCCGCGGCTGACAACGACGAGGGCACCGCACAGCAAGCGCACGCAGAAGGCCCCTCCGAAGGCGCTGACGGGGGCGATACTGACGGCGGCGACGCGGATGGAGACGAGGCCGTCGACCTTTCTGAAGCTGAAGCTGTCGGCGATGATGCCGACGACGACGAGGATGCCCCAGGAGAAGATCGTCGATCTGCCGATATGCGCGCGGCGTTCGTGACGGGACACAGCAGCGATGCTGTAGACGAGACGGACGAGGGCGATGACGCCGAGGATGTTGAAGACATCGAAGAGATCGAAGAGATCGAAGCGGGTGAGCTCATTGACTCACCCGACGCTGATGACGAGACGGACGAGGGTTCCGATGACGACACTGCGAATGCAGACGCCGAGCAATCGCCGGAGCTTGTGTCTGAAGAGTCGTCCGCTTCCTTAGGCGAAGCGACTGCGGAGGGTCAAGCGGCTCAAGCCGGCGCTGCTTCGCAGCAGCAGGCGCGCAACGACGGATCGGATTCGCGGCGCCGCGGTCGCAGGCGACGTCGTCGTGGTCGTGGAGGTGATCGACACGGCTCAATGGAGCAGGATCGTTCGCCGCGCAAAGCGGGGCGTGATGCCGGCAGTAAGCGCGCGCCGCAGCTGCGGGTGACTCGTTCTGTCCCCATCACGGACGTTGTGAAGGAAGGCGACGAGGTGATCGTGCAGATCTCCAAAGAGCCCATTGGCACCAAGGGCGCCCGCGTGACGAGTCACGTTTCGTTGCCGGGCCGTTATGTTGTTTATCTGCCCACGGTGGAACACACCGGCATTTCGAAGCGCATTGGTTCTAGCAAAGAGCGTGGCCGGCTGCGCGAAGTGATCGAATCCATGAAGCCCGCCAAGGGCGGCCTGATCGTGCGCACCGTTGCGGAAGGTTTAACCAAGAAGCAGTTGAAAACGGACATTGGCTATTTGATTCGGCTGTGGAGCGAAGTGCTCAAGCGCCGTGAAAAAGCCAGAGCGCGCGAAGTGCTGTACAGCGATTTGGATTTAGTGTTGCGCGTTGCGCGCGATTTATTCACTGACGAAGTCCAGAAAGTCGTCATTGATGACCGCGAGCAGTACGGTCGTTTGGTGCGCTTCGTGGAAATGTTCATGCCCAATCGCGTGGGCGACATTGAGCTGTATCAAGGCGACGAACCTATTTTCGACGCCTTCGGGCTGGAAGACGAGATCGCGCGTGCGCTCAGTCGCAAAGTGCCTTTGCCCAGCGGGGGCTCGCTGATTGTGGACCAAGCCGAAGCGCTCACCGCAATCGACGTGAACACTGGTCGCTATGTCGGCAAGGGCAGTCGCGATTTGGAGGAAACTGCCTTGAAGACGAACTTGGAAGCGGTTGATGAAATCGCCTACCAGCTTCGCTTCCGCAACATCGGTGGCTTGGTGATCTTGGATTTGATCGACATGGAAAAGCCTGCCAACCGCGAAAAGGTGTGGCGCGGACTGGAAACAGCGCTGGCCAAAGACAAGGCGAAGACCACCATCAATCGCATCAGCGATTTGGGGTTGATTGAAATGACCCGCAAGCGCACACGCGAAAGCCTGGGGCGCATGCTGCACGAGCCGTGCTTCTATTGCGACGGCACTGGGCAGATCCAATCCCGGGAAACCGTGGCGCATGAGATCCTGCGGCAGATCCGCCGTGAGCGCATGAACTTGCCGGGGTACGTTGTCACCGTGAACGCGCACCCAGCGATTGTCGATTTTCTCAAGAGCGATGCGCGCGAAGCGGTGGCGTTGGCTGAGCGGCGCTATGCCCGTAAGATCGATCTGATGCCGCGCCAAGAATACCACATTGAGCAATACGACCTGCAAGGTCGCTGAATTGGGGAACGCGTGACGGACAAGCGCAACAACGAACGGCTCACGATCAACAAAGAGTTCGAATCCTTCGAACAATTTATTCGTGAATACGTGACGAACATTTCCCGTACCGGCGTCTTCATCAAGACGAAGGATCCGCTCCCGATTGGCACGAAGGTGGATCTGCGCTTTACCGTGATCATGGAAGACATCGAAACCGTCGAAGGTGTCGGTGAAGTCGTGCGCGTCGAAGCCGATCCCCCCGGCATGGGAGTCGTATTCCGAGAAATCGGCAGCTATTCAAAGCACCTGATCGAAAAACTGCTCACGCGCGTGGACTGAGATCCGGCTGCGTTGGTTTGCCTGCGAGCAACTTTTGGGCTCGCGCCATAAACAGCGGCGCGATGATCACTTGAACGAGCGTTACGGAGACGGCGAAGCTCAAGGTGGCGGTGGCGACGGCGGCGGTTTTTTCGCTGAGGGTGCCTGGGGCGAAGCGGGTGAAGAGCTGCAGCGCGAGGGCGTCGCGCGTGCCTAGACCTTGCGGGGTGATGGGCAGCGCGGAGACCAACATGATCACGGGAATGAGAATCAGCGCATCTTCCGGGGGAATATGAACTCCGCACAGCTCGAACGGGATCCAGTTGCCGACGAACAAGACCATCAAATGCGGGACACGATACAAAAGGAGCATCAGGTGGCCCCTGACACCCACTTCTACGAGCGGAGCGGTCACTTGGCGATCGCGTAGGAATTTGGGGCGCGCCCGCAGGATAGCGAGATAAATGATCCCCAAGAGCAGCAGCATGCCGAGTGAGGGAGCAAGCCAGGGGATTGCCGCGATCTTGAAGGGTAACGCGACACTGGCGATCAGGATCAAGCCGCCAATGATGGTCGCGTACACCATCAACGTGGCCCCCGCCACGCGCCACAGCGGCGCGCCGTACACCTTGGAGAGGAAGTAAGTCAGCCAGGCTTGCCCCACGTGGTGATTGAGCAGCGAAGGCAAATAAGAAGCCGCGCGCAAGGTGACGAGGCTCTTGAAATCCACCTGCGCCACCGCGCGCCGATAGACTTCGCGCGTAGCGAACGAATCTGTCATCAGCAGCGCGAACAAGAAGGTGACGGCAAATGCCGCGAGGGCCCAATAATTCACTCGCTGGATCACGCGAAGAAACGTGGGCAAATCCAGACGCGAGAGCACGAACCCAATCAGGGCCACCGCGAACACAAAAGGCAGCACTTTGCGCCACAGCGGTTCGCTCTCGGCCTGGGAAAGCTCAGAAGATTTTTGCATCAATCCGCACCGCTGCGTAGCAGATCACCCGCATGAACGCCCTAACCGCAAAACTACCGGCTTAGGATTAGCAAGATGGCCCATTTTTGGCCCATTTTTGAGGCCCGCTTGCCGAATGGGGACCTGTCGCATAGAGTCCGCGCCCCATGTACCTTCCCATCTCAAAGAAACCCAAGAAGACCGATCGCAGCCGGGGCAAGCGCTTCAAAGCCGCCGAAAAAGCCAAGAATCGCAACCGCCATAAGCGCCT
>DATJEQ010000174.1:0-2139 GCA_035496495.1 Polyangiaceae bacterium | reverse complement strand
TCCGCGGACTTCATTGATGCCGCTCAATACCCGGAGCTGCGCTTTCGGAGCAGCCGCATTGAGCGCGCGGCGGAGGATCGCTACCGCGTTGTGGGGCAATTGACGATTCGCGACACAACCAAGGAAGTGACGCTTGACGTCGAGTACGGCGGGCGCGCCAAAGATCCTTGGGGCAATGACCGCATGGGGTTCACTGCCCGAACGGCGATCGAACGCAAAGAGTTCGGTCTCAATTGGAACCAGGTTCTGGAGGCCGGTGGCGTTCTAGTGGGAGATCGGGTCGAGATTGAACTGGAAGTGGAGGCGGTGAAGGTTGCAGCTGCGCAGGCGGCTTGAGCACGAATTAGCTGAAAGAAGGAAAGGAAGACGTCATGTTGGCACGACGAGTTGAAAATCAGGCGCGTGAAATAATCATGAAGACCGAAGGCCATCCCGGCGGCCCCATCACGCGCCTGATGAGCCCCTCCGACTTGGGCGAAGTCGTCAAACCCTTCGTCTTCCTCGATCGCTTCGAATTCATTGCGGGTGCCCAGCCGCTGTCTATGGACCACGGCTGGCATCCGCACTCGGGGATTGCGACGGTCACCGTCGTGCTCGAAGGCGCGACGCGCTACGCCGAAACCACCGGCAAATCGGGCGTGCTCACTGAAGGCAGCATCGAATGGATGCGCGCGGGCGGCGGCGTTTGGCACACAGGCGCACCCGAACCCGAAGGGGTGAAGGGATTCCAACTCTGGGTCGCCTTGCCTCCCGAGCTAGAAAATGCGCCGAACGCGAGCCATTACGTGATGCCCAGTGAAGTTCCCGTTGAAGGCCCAGTGCGCGTGATTTTGGGCGAATACGGCGCATCCAAAAGCCCCATCGCCGCACCGCCGATGACATATCTCTCAGTCAGTCTGAAAGCCGGCGAGCGCTGGACATTCTTCCCGCCCCAGGGCCACACCACTGCATGGGTCGCGTTGTACGACGGATCGCTGCTCGCCGCGTCGCACATCGCTGGAGGTGAAATGGCCGTCTTCGAGCCGTCTCAATCGCCCATCGATTTCATCGCCGAAGAAGACACGCGCTTCGTGCTCGGCTCCGCGTCGCCCTCTCCCTACGACCTAGTGCTCGGCAACTACTCCGTGCACACCAGCGAAGAAGCGTTGCTCAAGGGCGAACAAGAAATCCGCCGCATCGGGGCACAGCTGCGCGCTCAAGGAAAGAAGAGCTACGCGTTGAGGTTTTATTGACGGTAGGGCCTGAGTGGCTAGGGTGGGGGGGTGGAATCGGACGAGGCGCACGCGCACGGCGAGGGGGACTGGGAGCAGGAGCCCGCAGAGCCGCATCCGGATGATGAGCCGCCGCAGTCAAACGGGCCGCCTTCGCGTTGGTGGCGCGTTTTTCGTTGGGTAATAATCGTTGGTTTTTTCTTTCTAGGCTGCGGCATTGGCGCGGTCGCTTACTTGATCCACGTCAATTCGACCGATCTCCCCAGCGTGGAGCAACTCAAAGCCGGCTACAATCCGCCGCAGATCACGCGCGTGCTGGCGCGCGATAACACTTTGCTCAAAGCGGTGTTCACCGAGCGGCGCACGGTGATCCCTTTTGAACAGATCCCCAACAGCGCGAAGCTGGCCTTCTTGGCTGCAGAAGATGCCCACTTTTATGAGCACGAGGGACTCAACTATTGGGGCATGTTGCGGGCGTTGCTGCGCAATGTGCGTGCGGGGCACGCGGTGCAGGGCGGCAGCACCATCACGCAGCAAGTGGTGAAAAATGTGCTGCTCGATTCCAGCCGCACACTGAGGCGGAAGATCCGCGAATTGATCCTCTCGCGCAGGCTGGAGCAATCACTGACCAAGGACGAGATCTTCTGGCTGTATTTGAACCATATCTATTTGGGGCACGGCCGTTACGGCATTGAAGAGGCCGCGCGCTTCTACTTTGGGAAAAAGGCGTCGGAGCTACGGGTGGAAGAAGCCGCGACGCTTGCCGGCCTAGTCGCCGCCCCTGAGCGCTTTTCTCCGCGTCGCGACGCCAAGCGGGCGCTGGAGCGGCGCCGTTATGTGCTCGATCAGATGTTGGAAAAGGGCTTCATCACGCCGGAGTTGTACGCGCAGGTGAAAGGCGCTCCGCTGCACCTCTCTGCGCTGGGTG
>DATJEQ010000173.1:0-10700 GCA_035496495.1 Polyangiaceae bacterium | reverse complement strand
CCTGAGACACTCGTAGCGCTCTTGGGGTTGGATCAGGTGGCGGCAATGAATCAAGATCCCAGCCCCTCAGTGCGCCAGCTGGCAGCGACTGCGCTCTCGCGCAGCGGCGATAAGAAATACGCGCCGCAGCTGATCGCGCTGCTCAAAGACGGCGACCCAGAGATTTCACGTCAAGCGGCGCCCGGCTTGGGCAAGATAGGCGATGAGGCGGCCACCGCGCCCTTGCTTGAGAAGCTCACCGGTGCCGACGCCGACGGCCGTAAGGCTTATTTGGAAGCGCTGCGCGACGGCATTGGAACGCGCGGTTTGGTTTTGGCGCTGAGCACGGTCGATAAATCGAATGTGTCGCGCGCCTGGTTCCAGACGGATCAGATCTTCAAGATGATCCACATTCTGGCCGATCCCAGCGGGGCAGATGCGTTGGCCGCGTATTTGGAAAAGGCCGGGCACATCCATTGGCAGTTTGAAACGGCGCTGGCACTGGCCGAAATTGGCGATCTGCGTTCTGTTCCCACACTTGCCGCGCGCTTGCGCATGGATGAGCAGAAGATCTACAGCGACGACAACGATTACGAACTCGCGCTCAAGCGCGACAACAAAGAGCGCGTGGTCGACGCACGCATGCTCGCTGACTTGGCCCAAATCCACGGCGACCAGTTGGCGCAACTGCGTTCGGGGGCAGAAGATGCTCTGATCTTCTGGTTGCATGAGCGCAGGGCTCCGCATGCCAACGGGCTGCGCGCGCTGGCGGCTTTGGGCTCAACCAAGGATCTGGCTGCACTGCGCAAGTGGGCCAATCCAGAGAAGCCTTTCCCGCTGGAAGGTCAGCAGCCACCGTTCCCCGAAGAGTGGGAAATCGCCCAGAGCGCGCTGCGCTACGTGGGTTGGATGAAAGATCAATCGTCGTGGGGCGTTATGCAGAAGATGCTCAGGGCGCGCCGGCCCGATTTGGATGTGACGATGGAGGCGATGTACGGCGGTGGCGTGGCCATGCTGGGCATGGCCCTGCGTGCCGTCGGCGTGGGCGCTTCACAGGGCTTTGCGGAGTGGGGTGACACGAAGGCCTTCCCACTGCTCATGACCTACGTCGAAGAGCCGAAAGAAAACGAGCAATCGCGCATGGCCGCCTGCGAAGCGATGGCTTGGGTGGCGCGTGACGAAGACATGGTCACGGTTGCCGAAAAGATCAGCAAATACGCGGGTGAGGATAAGAAGGATCAGTTCCGCAGGCAGTGTTTGCTGGAAACGCTGATCACGCGATCCATCCCGGGAACGTCGGAAGCGCTCTTGGCGCTGCTGGTTCCCGAGTCGTCGTACGAGGTGAGGCATCAAGTAGCGCGCGCCATCGGCAAGGCTGGCATTGACGCCAAGGTGGAAGCCGCGCTGTTCGAAAAGGCAAAAGACGAACGCTTGGCGAACGACGCGGTGCTGGCGCTAGCGCTCGGTGGCACGCCGGAGGTGGCGGCCCGTGCTTTGGCGACACTCTCCGGTCAATCGCGCGCGGCGATGGAAGAGCTGCAAGAGTTGTGGTTCCGCTCCTTCGGTTATTGGTCGCATGAAGATTTGGAGCAGGGGCACATCTTCCGCTTCGTCGACAATGCGGAAGCGATGTCACGGGTGGAATTCGGCTCAACGCCGCAAGCGTGGGCCAACGAACAGCTCAAGCGCCAATTCGACAATTTGGACTACGACAACGGGCCGCATTCGTTCACCCGCGTCGTGTTGCGCAACAAGTTGATCAAAATGGCAACGGGGCAAGACGAAGCGCAGCGCTCCGGCGCGATCCGCGCGCTCAAGTTCATGCGCGAGCAGGGCGTGCTGCTCACCCTGCGTGACGGCGGTGGTCCAGCGGCCGCGCAGGCGGACGCCGCGTACTACGAATTGCTCCATCCGCTGGTCGCTCAGGGCGTCAAAGAGTTCGCCAAAGAAGACGATCCGACACACTGAGGTTATCTCCCTTAAGTGTTGGGGAACTCTGTGTGATTGGTTACGGCAAACAGCCCCGAGTGCTGGCAGCGGCATTCGGGGCGCTTTTGATTTTGTGGGGGTGTGGGCACAGCGCAACCGTGCGCGACTCGCAGCAGCCCGCAGGGTTCTACCAAACTGGGCTCTACCAGGCTTGTGTGCCCAGTGGTCCGGAGCATTGCTTGAACGCGCGTGACGACAATTGCAACGGCATCGCCGACGAGGGCTGCGGCCTAGCCAGTGGCACGGTGCAATTTCTCATGGCTTGGGATCTGCCTGGAGCTGATGTGGATCTGTACGTGAGCGATCCCAACGGGGAGCAGGCGGAGGTGGGTCAACTCACCGGGCAGGGGTTCACCAAAGAACGCGATTGCCCCGGGCGTCGCAATGATTGCCACGGAGTCACGCTGGAAAACGTGTACCTCGCAGCCGATCACCCCGTGCCCCACGGGCACTACACCGCGCGCGTGCGTCTGCAAAAGCTGGGCCCCGAGGACGGCCCCGCTCACATCGATCTCTACGCTCGCTTCGGAACCCAAAGCCAAGCCCAACGCTTCACCCTAGAAAAACCCGGCGACGAACGCCAATTCAGTTTCGATTGGTGAGCTGGAAAGCCTTGCCCGAATTCACTCACTCTTAGATCGCCGCACACGGGTCGTGTTAGCGAACAGAGGAACGCGTTTACCTTTGAGGGTGCGCCAGGTTGTGAGAAACTCGGTGTCGTACGTCCACACTCTGGCTCCTGGAATTTGCGTCGCCAGTGCGACCAGTGTGCCGTCGGCCCAATCGGGTTCATGGTCAGAATATTTCTCCAGCCACGCGAACACCGCACCCTGCAAGTTGTCGGCCTCACGGGTGACCCACGTAATGGGCAAGTCAGTCACCAGTCGCGCCAGTCTTTTCCTCTGAATTGGGTGCGGCAGCAGAAAGCACGCTTCGCTCAGCACCGATTCGCAAACCGCGAGGGGTTCACGGTTCACTTGGTCGAGATCGCGCAAGGCACGCTTATGCAAGGGATCTTGCGGATCACACAGAGCGACCAGCGGTGTCGTATCGATCAGGATCAACCGCGCCGCCTGCGTAGACGCCGTTGAATATGTCGCTGAACGGCTTTTCGATCTTGGGTAGAGAAGCCTCGTGGCTCAAGATCCGGTGGATCCGGCAAATCCATCAAGATCCCCTTCACCAAGTCAGACCCAGAAGCCGCCGCGTCGTTCTCGATGCGGCGTCTGTATTCGCCGCGAATCGCGTCGCGCACCAGTGTTGAAATCTCGACCCCGGAGGAACGCAAGCGAGTCGCCATTCGGGCTTCTTCGGCATTCAGTCGCACATTGAGCGGCATACCGGAATTGTACGTACAAACTGTACTTACGTCAAATCAGACGAATTAGCGGCTTTCTCACGGCAAGCAATTGATGCGGGTGTCGGAAAGGGCGAAATCGTCGAGCCAGGCGGTGAAACCCGGCGGGGCGCTCTGGTAGTTGTTCCACCCCACGCGCACTTCCGTGAACGTGTCTGGCAATTCGGAATCCATGAAGTTGCCGGCGCCGTTGGTGAAATTCAGCACGTCTTGGCCTTCGTAATAGAAGTGGTAACTCTGATCGGTGGCATCGACGTGCCACTCGACGCAATGCCATTGTCCGTCAAAGGTGTAGTCGTAGCTTGAGCCGTGGCCGAATTCTGCGCCGTTCGGTTGTACATTGAACAAGAATTGATGATTGCCGTTGGCAAAGCCGCCGGTCTTCGCGTCTTTGACCGTGTCGACAAATCGGTACTCCGCGTCGCCCACGTTGGGGCCAGTGCCCTGGAAGGCCACCAAGGTGGAATGGACAAAAGCGTCAGGCGTCGGTAGCTGCACTCTGTAGTAAACGCGCCCCCAGTGCTGCGCGCCGATCGTCGGCACATCGTGATAAATGCGCCGCTCGCCGTTGTCGGTGGGGCTGATCTTGAGCGCGTGCTGGCCGCTGTGCGCTTGGTCGGCGGCCACGCTGGCCATGCCGTGCGCAGTCCAACCAGCGGGAACCATGCCCTCCGCCGTGCCTTCAAAGTCTTCACACAACAGATAGCCCGGCAAACAGCTTGCTGTTCCTCCACCGCCGCTGCCGCCGCTGCCACTAACGCCGCCGCTGGCACCGCCATTGCCGGAGTTACCGCCCGGACTCGTGCCCGCACTTCCAGCGTTCGCCGCGCCGCCATTCATGCTGCCACCGTTTACGCCACCACCCCCGACCGACGTGGAGGGGGCGCCGCCACTACCCGCCACGGCGCCCGTGATGCCTCCAGTGCTCATTCCGCCGCTGTGAGCGCCCGCACTTGTGCTCACCATGCCACCGGTGCCCATCCCGGCCGCGCCGCCTGCGAGCCCTGTAGAACCACTAGCCCCGCTCAAGGAAGACGAAGTTGCACCCCCTGCTGCCTGCGGTGAGCCCGTCGAACCACATGACGCTCCCCCCAGGACGCTCGCAAGCGCCAAGAACAATCCCCACCCAACAAGCGCTCGTCGCGGCCGTCGCATGATCGAGCAAGAATACGGGCGCTTCTCGCGTGGCGCAAGGTGGCACCCGGCGGTGCGGGTGGTGTGCCGCACTTACGGGAGGGCCTTACCCGCAGCGCCTTACCCGCAGCGCTCAGCCTCTCCCTAGCAAGATGGCTTGATTGTCTCGCACGGAATCTTCCACCAAGCGCAGCACCACGCGGATTCGTTCCAAATTGCGCAAAGCTTCGGTGGTGACGACGTACAGGGGCGAGAAACCCACACCGAGCGATTCGACGCGGCGTAGCTGGGGATCGGTTTCGCCCAGGATGCAGGGGATCGCGGTGAGCCCCATGCCAGCGGCGGCGGCGGCAGTGAGCCCCGTGGGATCGTCGGCGCGGAATACAATGCGAGTGCTGTATGGCTCGCTGCTGATCCATTCGAAGCCCGGCATGCCTCCCAAGCCCTGATACGCCAATAGATCGTGGGTCATCAGATCTTCTTTTTGATTGGGCATCCCGCGTCGATTCAAATACAGCTCGGAGCCGTAAATGCAGCCCGCAAGCTCCCCGACGCGGCGACTGACCAACTGTCCCTTGTTCGGGCGCACGTTGCGCAAGCCAATATCGGCGTCGCCTTCTTCCAGGTTGACCAGTTTGCTGGTTCCCAGGATCTGAACCTCGAGCCCCGGGTGCGTTTCGCGCAGTCGAGGCAGCATCGGCGTGATCAGTCGATCGGAAAGCCAGGGCGGGGCGGTGAGTCGCACGACGCCACGCGCGGGATCCGTTCCCTGACTCGTCAACGTCGTGGCAAGGCCTTTGACCGCTACATCGACCGATTTGGCGGTGCGCAGCACTTCTAGCCCCGCGGGGGTCAAAATCATTCCCTCGGGTCTTCGCTCCACCAGCGCTACTCCCAGTGCCTCTTCCAGCGCCGCCAGGCGCCGGCTGGTGGTCGCCTTGGTGACCCCCAGCTCCTCAGAAGCGCGAGCCAGCGAGCCTTTTTCGCTGATCGCTAGCAAGTAGCGCAAATCGTTCCAATCCATCGGGTTGCGTCTTCTGGCGTTGCGTTTTTTTGGCCCCGGGTTGCAGATTTGGAATCTGCCGCAAAGGCATTGGGGCGCTTAAGTTCCACTCATGATCATCGCACACTTCGACCCCAAAAACATGAATGCAACAACCTACGCTGAAGTCCTCCGCCAATTGGAGGTCGCAGGGCAAGGCTCCCCCAAAGGCCGAGTCCACCACGTGTCTTACGGTGACACCGGGGCCCTGCGCGTCATCGATACCTGGGATACGCCCCAGAACATGGAGGCCTTCGGCAAGGTCTTGCTGCCGATCTTGGGCTCCCTCGGAATTGAGATGGATCCGCCGCACGTCACGACGGTCCACAACATCATCCGCGGGTAATCCATCGCACCTCAAAACCGCCCTGCGGTCTTCTTGGATCGCAGGGCGGTTGGGCGACTAGGACAATTGCCCTGCGGCTTGCACCGCGGAGCGCAGAGCGGCTTGGCCATCGCCTTGGAACGCGAAACCCGGCGTGTCGTGATAGGTCATCACCGTCTTTGCCGGCCACGACAAGATCTTGTTCCAGCACGCGCTGACCATGGCGCGATCAGCGACTTTGCGCGGCGTCGTGAAAATGAACACTGGATCGGGCTTGAGCATCGATTTCACCATGAAAGGCGCCTTGGCGCGCACCTCTGCCGGGAACATCCAGCCGAGATTCTCCCCGCCGATCACGGTTCCGGTGGCGATGTGGTGCACCCACAGCTCGTCGATCGGATCGGTCATCTTGAACATCATTTTGTACATCATGCCCATCATGGTGAGAAACCCGTCGGGGCCGCCCTCTCCCGGTGAGGGGTGATCGTGCATGGCATTGACGCCGCGAAAGAGCACCACATCGATCTGCCCGGCAAATTGCGATAGAGGCGCGTCGGGGTCGAGCAACTTCACGCGCGGCAATCCCATCAATTTCTTGCCACCAGCCGTACGCGGGATGCGCGCGGGCGGCAGTAGGATCGTGGCGTTCTCGAATGCGTCGTGCCACGGAGGCATGAGCACGTGGTGCCCGCCGCCGGGAGAAACGATGTATTTCACTGCAACGCCCTGTTCCTGCTCGATCCGCTTCACTTCCGGAATTGCCGAAGGCTCAGTGCCGTTGAACACAACTAGAACTGGCGTGCCGGCTTCCTGAAGTCGCATCACCAAGCAGCGGTTGTTGATCTCGGGGAAGCCAAGAGATCCACCGGGGTGATGCCCGGTTGCGATGATCCAAAACCCCTCGGCCACTTGCGCGGCCTTCCCCTTTGTTTCCCCAGACAAATTGATTGCTTCTGTTGCCATCAACCCAAGCTAGATGCTGCCGGACTAGGTCGCAACGCTGTTGTTGTAACCCCCGAGAAGAAAAGAAAATGCTGCCCCGGCGGCAGTCCCCGTCAGGGGAGCATGACAAAAATGCGCATCCACAATGCGGCCATCACCAGATTGCTCGTCATGAACACCGGCATGCGGTGCGGCACGTGGTTGTAGGTCAGGTGAATGAATGAATGGGCGTAACGCAACGCCACGTAGGTCCAGGCCAAAGCCAGGGCCAGCGCGTCGTCCAGCCGCAGGTTGAGTGCGACCAGACTGGCGACATAGAAGAGCACAGGCATCTCGAACAGGTTGGCCATGTGCCGGGTGGAGCGCTCAACGAAGGGGGGCGCTTTCTTGATGTCCAATAGCTTGAACTCGCTGATGTCCATACGTCGGGTTGCGACGGTGCGCACGCGTGCAATGAAAGCGGAGAACGTGACCGCGAAGGTCAGCGCCACTAGGGCGAACACTGGGAATAGAAAATGCACGGCAGTTGCCTGCCATGGTGTCAGCGAGGCCGCAATTGGTCGCAGGTTATGACGACTTATTCAGGCGAGCGATGAACAGCGGCCCGAATCCGGTTTTGTCTGGCAGAATGTGCCAGCCGTAGCGGGTCGGCTCCCCAATGGGCAACTGTAAGGGCGCAACCTGGGCACTCGGATCGCGCCTGAGCAATTCCTCGATCACGCCGTCGTTTTCGTCATCGGCCAAGGCGCAGGTGCAATAGATGAGCAAGCCACCCGGGCGCAACGCGGCGAAAGCGGACCGCAACAGGCTCAATTGATCCCGGCTCAGTCGCTGAATGCGCTTGGGAGACCACAGCGCGAGTTCCTTGACGTCGCGCAACACGTGTTGTTCGGAGGAGCAGGGCGCATCGAGCAGAATGGCGTCGTAGGCCAGCGCTTCGCGTTTACCCCATAATCTTCCGTCGTGGGCATGGACGCGGATGCGGGCGCGGACGGCTTCGGGGACATAATCTTTCAGCACTTGCAGTAAGCGCTTACGGCGTAGTGGCGAGCGGTCATTGAGCACCAATTGCCCGTGGGCAGCGAAGCGCTCGGCCAAGATCAGGGATTTACCCCCAGGCGCCGCACACAGATCGAGCACGCGGCTGCTTTCGGCGACATCGACCTGTCGCGCGGCGAGTACGGATGCGGGATCCATCACGTAACTACTGAGCAGCTGCTGTGCGTCGCGCCCCGGTGTGAACTTTTCGTCATCGGGTATCGTGTCCGTGGGCAGTTGGAAACAACCGGGTACAAGGTCAAGGGGCCTTGCCTCCGTCAAATGCAGGCCAACGGTATTGTGATCGGCAAACGCGTTGACCCGCGCAGTGCGCACCGGAGGCGACAGCAAGGCTTGTTTTAGCGCCGCCCAACGCGTGTTCCACGCCCTCTGATAATACGCCTCGAATCCAGCAGCGCCCTTCTGAGGCGCCGGCGGAGCGGGGCTGTGCTGCCCTGCGTTGCGTGAACGCTTTCCCATCAACCGACTCGATAATTGTGGCTCAAACGCAGGTACTTGAGCGCCAGCTTGCGGTGGAACGCTTCATCGTCCGCGCCCAGGGCCTTGATCACCTTTGCCGGCATGCCCAGCACCAAGCTGCGCGGCGGGATCACGCTGCCGGCAGTCACCAGCGCGCCGGCGCCCACGACGCTGCCTTCGCCGATTCTTGCACCGTCGAGAATCGTCGCTTGAATGCCGATCAATGAGCCGCCGCCAATGTGGCAGCCATGCAGCACGGCGCGGTGCCCCACGACGACTTCTTCCGCTACGAAGGTGCCATCGTCGTCGCCCAAATGCACGACGGTGCCATCTTGAATATTGCTGCGCTCGCGCACCTCGATGCGGTTAATATCGGCGCGCAGGACACAGCCGTACCAAATGCTCACGTCGCTGGCCAAGGTGACTTGGCCAACGAGCGCCGCGCCCGCGGCGACGTGCACGCCTGAGCCAATTTGCGGCACGTGGTGGAGGTAGCGGTCAATGATTGCTCCGGGAAACCGAACGCGCAACGCGGCGATTTCATCTTCCACGTCAGGCAAGTGAGCAGGCGGACCTGAGACCGGCTCAACAGAATCGACGATGGTGCGAGAAGGCATGGTTATTCAAATGGCGCCCCCACTTAGCTGGCCCCACTTAGCTGGCCCCACTTAGCTGGCCCCCAGTAGGCCCTGCAACTCGCTGGGGGAAACGGCGTAATCGTGATGGCAATAATCGCAACTGATCTGTAGCACCTGGCCGTCGTGCACCATGCTGTCGATCTCGGCGCGCGGTAAGGTGGACAGCGCAGTGATGAGCCGCGTGCGCGAACACCAACAATGGTAACGCACCGGGCTGTTGCCCAGTTGGGTGAAGGGCATGAGGTACAACAAATCTTCCAGCAGCGGCCGAGGAGCAAAATCGGGAGATTGCAGCAGCTGATCCATGGTGCGGTAATCTTCCAAACGCTGCGCCATGATGGCCAGTGAGCTTCGCTCAACTTCTGGCAGCAATTGCACCAAATAGCCGCCTGAACGAACCAAACGATCGCCGTCGAACAGCGAACCCACAGCGATCATGGTGTTGATCTGCTCGGAGGCTTGCATGTACGTCATCAACGCCTGCGAAACGTCGCCACCTTCCGGCACCTCCACCATGCCTTGGTGCAGCTGGCCGTTGATCATGGTGCGCATCATCTGCAAGATCGCGCCGGGTAAGTCGAAATCCGTGCGGCCGCTGCCGAGCGAGACGAGCCCCCGGGTGTCCCCGCCACCATTCGAATCCGCCAGCAAGGAAGCGCGTTCGCCTTTGGGCTTCAAGATCCCTTGCACCCGTTGATCCGGCGACATGGTTTCGCGAATCAGGATCACGCCCGTGATCAAGTCGGAAAAAACCTGTGCTGCGTAGCGGGGCGCGCGCTGCGAATCCAAAATGCCTTGCACGGTCTCGGTTGTACGAGCAGCGATGACGCGGAACGCGCCGTCGTCGGTGATGGCGCGCAGCACTGAATCCGAGTTGAGCATGGGCAGCCAGGCGGTGTGAGGGCACGGTGTGCCGTGCCCTTACCTAATTCAGAGAACGATCATCTTCAGTGTCACCGGCGAATACGGGGCCGGGGACCAAGTAGCGCTCATTGAGCCAGTTATCGAGATCGATCAGCTTGCACTGACGCGAGCAGAATGGCCTGCTGGGCAGGTCATCGGGGGCGTCCTCGATCACTTTCTTACATTGGGGGCAGGTGAGCCGCACTGAGGGAGCCTACCACCAAACCGTTTGTGCGCCGGAATTGAGTCAGAAATTTCGAAAATTACCCGATAATTGCGGGCCGCCCGGGCCGGCGTGCTGCGCTTGGGGCGTAGGCCTGCTTTTGCATCTTATCTCCGTAGGCCAAAGGCCGTAACGTGATGGCATGTTCTCTCGTCACAACGGCGCAACGCGCAGCAGACAAAATAGTCATTGGGTTTTGGCGGTGGCGGCACTGCTCGGCGGGGTACTTCACGCTCCCGTGGCGCACGCCCGGCCGGGCACGCACCCCGCAGCGGTGTCGAGCTTTGACACCCGCGCCTCCAGCGTGGCGCTCGCGTATCGGCGCGGCTTCATGACCGGTGGCGGTTACAACCACGTGAGCTACAACGCGGATTTTACCAGCACCACCGGTGTGGTGAACGCGCAGTTTGGTCTGCATTACCTGAATTTCAAAGCGCACAACGAAGCGGCGGCCAATGGCGTTGCGGGCGGCGCCATTGCAATGTTCAATGTACCGCTCACCCGGCGGCTGGATAACGGCTTGCCCGTAGTGTCGGTCGCTCCCTATTTGGGCATCGTTCCCACCGCGTTGATCAGCGGGCAGCAGAGCTTCTTGAGTTTTCCCGCGGTGCTTGGCTTGGCGCTGCCCATGTCGCCGGCACCATTCCTCA
>DATJEQ010000172.1:0-3856 GCA_035496495.1 Polyangiaceae bacterium | reverse complement strand
GGCCACTGCTTTTTGAATGGCCGGCATGCGCGTCATGCCGCCCACGAGCAGCACGTCGTCGATGTCGCTGGTGTGAAGGCGCGCTTCGCGCAGGGCTTCTTGGCAAATTTCGATGGTGCGCTCGGTCAAATCCGCCGTGAGGCGCTCGAGCGTTTCGCGAGTGAGCGCGCGCTGCAGGTGCAACGCCTCGTTGCGCGGGGTGGAAATGATGAAGGGCAGATTGATCTCCGTCTCGCGCACTGAAGACAGCTCGCATTTGGCCTTTTCGGCCGCGTCGCGCAGGCGCTGCAGGGCCATGCGATCTTGGCGCAGCTCGATGTTGTGCTCCTCGGTGAAACCCTGCACCAGCCATTCGATGATGCGCGCGTCGAAATCTTCACCACCCAAGAACGTATCGCCCGTGGTGGCCACCACCTTGAACACGCCGTGCGAGCCAATTTCCATGATCGACACGTCGAAGGTGCCGCCGCCCAGGTCGTAGACGGCCACCGTCTTGTCCATGTCCTTGCCAAAGCCGTAGGCAAGGGAGGCGGCAGTGGGCTCGTTGATGATGCGGATGACATCCAGGCCCGCGATGGTACCCGCGTCCTTGGTGGCCTGGCGTTGGTTGTCGTTGAAGTAAGCGGGAACCGTGATCACCGCTTTGCTCACCGGTTGCCCCAAATAATCTTCTGCAATGATTTTCATCTCTTGCAGGATCATGGAGCTGATCTCCGGCACCGAATACGCTTGCCCGCGCAGCTCCATCCGCACATCGTCGTGCGGACCCTCGATGATCGAATAACTGGAGGTCATCAGCGCGTGCTTGACCTGCGGCGTGTCCCACTTGCGACCGATCAACCGCTTGGCGGCGTACACGGTGTTTTCCGCATTGGTGATGGCTTGTCGCTTGGCGATATGCCCCACTAGCCGTTTGCCGGCTTCAGTGACCGCCACCATGCTGGGCGTCGTTTTGTAGCCACCGCGATTGGGGATCACCACCGGAGTGCTGCCCTCCAGCACTGCAACGCAGGAATTCGTGGTTCCTAGGTCTATGCCGATGACTCGCTCCATTCAGCCTCTTAACTGTCCGCCCGCTTAAGTTTGCGCAAGAAGTCTTTAATCGTAGCATCGCTTGGCGATAGCTTTGCGGCGCGTTCTAGTTCGCTAAGCGCGCTCTGTTTCATGTTCGCCTCAATGTAAATCTTAGCCAGGAAGACCCGCAAATCCGCACGATCGGGAGCCAGGGTAGTTGCTTGCTTAGCGAAGTCGACGGCCCGCCTTAGATCCTTTTTCAGCGCCAACAAGCAGGCAGCCGCGCGCTCGAATACCTCGGGGGTGGGTTTACCAAGCCCAACCTTAGCATACAGATCGGCCGCCGCCTCGTAGTGCTGCTTAGCCTCTTCGGAGCGAGCCAAAGTCAGGTTGTGAGCCGCCATTTTGATGGCCGCCTGCTTTTCTGCATTGGCTAAGCGTAGGGCCACGGCGGGCGCATCCGGCTCGATGTTCAGCGCCAGGCGCAGGGCGTTGACGGCCGTGACCGGATCGCCCGCTGCGAGCGCCTCATCTGCCATCGTCAAATAGCGGCGCGCTCCGCTTCCTGGCCCACTGCTGCCGGGGCCTGAACCAGCGAACTTCGCAGCTAGCTGCTGTTTGCGCTCGTCCTCGTTAGCAGGCGGGGGCGGGCGGGTGGAGCGAAAGCTGGGGCGGTCAGACCCAGAGGGGGGCGGCGGCCGGGGACTCGAGCGGCGTGTTCGCGTCTGTGCGCGGCCGGGAACCGGAGTGATCAGCACCGGGACGCGCTTGCGCGTGACCACCGGATTGCCCGAGGGGGTTCTGCCGGAGGGCGGAGGCGAGGAGTCGAGCTTGCCGCCCGCTATGGCGTCCAGCGTGGGCCTGGAGTGAAGCTGCTCAAAGTATTCGCTGATGCGCCCGGCCACTTCGCTGCGCTGGGCCTGTTTGCTGGAGGAAAGTGGTGCTCTGCGCTTAAGCTGCAGATCATACTCATCGCGCGTGCGCTGACGGGTCAACACCTCGTGTGCCTCGGTCAAGCGCTGGAATGCGCGTTCGAGCTTGGCTTTGAACGCCCCCAAATCTTTGCCAAAGTAGCGATCAGGGTGAAACACCCGAACCACCTCGTAGTAGGCCTCTTTGATTTCTTTCTTGGAGGCCTCCGGGGAAAGGCCGAAGAGTTCGTAATGGGTGAGCAAATCCGCCCCGTAGAACCAATCTAGGATTTGGCGCTTGCGCGCCGGCGCGAGCGCCACCGCCTCGTCCAGTTCTTGCGCTGGGTACAGCGGGGCTGAGGCTGGAGCGGTCGGGCTAACCGGCGCTCGCGCGGGGACCTTGGGCGCAGGGGGAGGAACTACGGGTTTGCCGTTTTCGTCCTGCAGCGTTAACGCACCCAACTGGCACAGCCGATTGTAGGCGCGCACTACCGCTTCTTTGGAAAGCCCAGTGGTCAGCGCAACTTCGGAGGCGGTGGAAGATTGTTCCACCCGGGAAAATACAAACGCTTCCTCAGGGCCGAGAGGCAGGCTTCGGATGTCGACGCCGCGAACACGAGTTGCCTTGAGCTGCGGCTCCTTTCGATCCACTGCCAAATCCCGATTCTTTGCGCAGTGTAACCGATCTGGGCGCGCTGACGAGGAGGTGATTTCCACGGTCGCGGCTGCCTGCGCGACATCGATAACCGGGTAAAACCGCGCAATTGTCCGCGATCGGGCCGCCGTCCGACGTGCCGCCGTGTCGGGCTGCGAAAGAATTTATGCGCCATTGCTCCAAGAAATGAGCGAAAAGGCTGCGCCCGGCGGAGTGCCGCGCAAAAGAGGACTGATTGGCTGAGCGTGCTTGGATTTGTCCCCGCTGTCGGCGGCTCAACTCAGCCGCCGATTCGCATTGTTACCATTGCGGGGCGAGCTTGGGCACCAGCCTCGTGGTGCGCGCGCGCGAGGCGATTCAAACCGTCTTTGGGCAAGAGCAACCGGCTGCGCGGTTCTATTTGATGCTGTGCATCGGTGTTTATCTGATCACGGTGCTGAAGGGTGGGCATTTCAATCCACTCAGCAGCATTCAACCAATCGAGGCATTGCGCTTTGGTGCGCTGGGCACCGGAGCCAATGAGCCCTGGCGCTACCTCTCGGCAATGTTCGTGCACTTCAGCGCGATGCATATTCTGTTCAACATGATGACCCTCAATGATTTGGGGCGCCTGTTGGAGCCGCGCATTGGCAGCGGTCGTTTCTTGTGCGCGTTCTTGGGTACCGGCATTGCTGGGTTCATTGCCAGTAGTCTGTGGTACGAATGGTGGGGCGACGCTTGGCTCACGGCGGGTGCTAGCGGCGGGTTGATGGGCCTGATCGGGGTGTTCATTGGCATCTTAAGAGCTCGCAAAGATCCGCGCTGGAGACAGATCTTAGGTCGCGTGTTCGTGTACGGCTTGATCTTTGCCATTGTATTTCCGGTCAACAACGCAGCGCACGTGGGTGGGTTCATCGCGGGTGGCGGTTTGGGCTTCTTCTTCGGGCACGAAAAACGCGCGTTGAAGAACACGTCTTGGTACAACGCACTGGCAACCATTCTGGTGGTGCTATCACTCGCGTCCATCGCAGCGAGCTATGTGTCGGTGCAACAGCGGCAGCACAGTGAGACTCACGAGCCCGACAATCCAATTTGAGGTGGGATCTCCCTTTCAATGGGTGGTCACGGGGGTGCTCGTGCCCGAGAGATCGCCGAAGATGGCCAGGGGCGCACCGTCGCTTCCCGCCAGGGTCCCAGTCCAGCCGCCGGTGATCCCACTGGGGCGCAGATCAGCGTCGACTGTGATCGAAGCGGCCACCGTGACGGGCAAGGGAGAGGGCGTCAGGCTGGCTTGTTC
>DATJEQ010000171.1:0-14638 GCA_035496495.1 Polyangiaceae bacterium | reverse complement strand
CCCCTCCACTTCGGTCGGGGGGACCCCCTCCACTTCGGTTGGCGACGCGGGCGACCAAGACGCGGCAATGGCAAGTGGAGGCACGGCGAACGGTGGACCCGGTGGAACGCAGCCGCTCGGCGCGTTGTGCGTCAACAACAGTCAGTGTAGCCAATCTCAAGGCGCATCCGTGTGCTGCGTCGCCGCCGGCTGCAGCGCCCCCTGTGAGTGCACGCTGCAATCCGACTGCCCCGCAAACACCGCCTACCTGCAATGCGCCACCACCGCAGATTGCGCTCAATACGGCGGCGGAAAAATCTGCTGCGAAGTCATGACCTCGCAGGACACCATGCGCTTTTGCACCAAGCAAAGCGCGTGCACGGGTACGATCCTGAGATAGAACGCAGGCCCCAGGTAGATCGCAATTCGGGCGAACCTTAGCCCAGTCGCTCAGGGGGCGATCCAACGTGCCTCAGTCCCCGGCGAGAAGCGGCAAATAGTCCCACTCATCGAGGATTCTTGGCCCTGATCCGCCCTTGAGGTCCGGCACGTTTAGTGCTCGCGGGATGTGCGCCTGGGAACGAGACCGCGCCAGAGCAATGAAAGGATCTGACCCATGAACGTTCTAAAATTGATGAGTATCGACCCGGCATGCCGTCGACCCGAGGACTCACTCGCTGATGCGGCAGTGGACATGTGGGATTGCGACTGCGGCTGTATCCCCATCGTCGACAACGAGCAGCGAGTGACCGGGATGATCACCGATCGCGACATCTGCATGGCCGCGTTGTTCAAGGGCAGACCGATTCAGCAGATCTCAATTGGTGAGGCCATGTCCCGCGTGCCCATCACCTGTCATCCGGATGACACAATTCAACAAGCCGAACGCATCATGCGTGAAGCGCGAGTTCGCCGTTTGCCGGTGACCGATGATGGCGGCCGCCTGATCGGTTTGATCTCCTTGAACGACATCGCCCTGGAAGCCGCCAATGAGCGGTCGTCGCACACTCCGCAGATCGCGCTCAACGATGTGGCCCTAACTCTCAGTGCCGTCTGCCGCCAACGAGGATCGGACGGACTCACACGCGCCGAGGAGCTAACCCTTTAACGGGCTGACTCGCCTTACTGCAGCATGCTCCAGAAGGCCGTACCTGCGGAGTAGAGGTGGCTGTTGCCAGCTTGGTGGCCACCGCCAGCACTAGGACACCACGCTATAGGGCTCGCGCAGCCGCCATAAAAATCGCAGCTTAGGTCGCCGAACTGCATTGTTGTTGGAGTCATACTGCAACCGTTCAACTGGATGAACATGTCGCGGGCCGCGGCCTCGCCGATTTCGTGTCCGTCCACTGTCTTGGTCGCGGTGTCACCGGGGATCTCCATGACCGCCGCACCGCCCGTGCAGGTGGGGTGGTCGAATTGCAAGCCCCCCGAATCGCATACGGCGCCGCGCACGGCGCCACCGCGCGCACACGCGAGATAATTCGACAGCCAGGAGCCGCTGCTCGTTCCTGCGGCATAAACCTTGCTGGTGTCGATGCAATACGTCGCTGCCACCTCCGCCATGACTTGATCGAAGTACGGGCCTTCGGGGGAATCCGCTGTGCCCACTGTGCCGGCTTGGAAACAGCCAGGGGCCGCACCGGTTGGTACCTCTGCCCCGCCGTGTGCGTCCAAAGAGGCAATGGCCTGAACGATGAAGTAATCCTTGCCCGAAAAATTGTTGCCCTCGCAACCTGTCGCCCCGCAACCCGGGCCGTAGAAGACGACCGGCAGTGGCGTTGTGCCATCGTAGTTATCCGGCATCGTCGTGCAGTAGTTGCGGTGCGTGTAGCCGGCGACGTACTTCGGATCCATGCCGGTGATGTCGATCGTCTTTGGAGTGGTTTGGCCTATCGTCTCGCCCGCGGGGGGGAGTTTCCCACAGCCAGCGCTGGGGCCCAACATGCTCATCATTCCACCGGCCCCTGGCGTGCCGCCACTGCCGCCCGTCGCCGGAGTTCCACCAGCACCGCCGGTTTGCGGAGTGCCGCCGGTGCCGCCAGTGCTCATGCCGCCTGCGGGCGTCCCACCAGTGCCAGGCATTGTCGGTGATCCGCCGCTGCCACCCATTGTGGTCACGGTGCCGCCATTGGGGTTCGCGCCGCCACCGGTTGCCGTGCCCCCGGTCGTGGTTGCGCTACCGCCACCGGGGAACGTCGGCGTGCCGCCCGAGGCCGTGCCGCCCCCGGGGTTGACCCCGGTAGTGCCGCCGCTGTTCGTGCTGGAGTTCGAATTACCCGAGCAAGCACCGAGAATTAGGCCAAAAAAAACCAGAGTAGGAACGCCGCAGACGACCGTTTTACGTGAGAGCATATGAGTCCTTAGTGTCCTCAAGTTTACGAGATTCATGAACAATCGGCACGATCACAAAACGGCGCCTTGAGGGCCGCCGTGGCACCCGTAAACGAAAATTCAGTGGGCTCCGGAAATTACGCCCGATTTCCCCGCCGCCCGGGAAGCCCAGATCTCACTGGAACTTGATGTTGATCAGCTTGCCTTCGGTGATTTGCACCGTGCGAGCACTCGCGTCGCCGTCGCTGATCCCGGTGAACGAGAAGCTGCCGTTAAAGGTCTTGGCGGTGTTGTTGATGCTGGTGATCTTGAACGTCCCGGTGTGTGTGGCGTCGGTGAAATAGCTGACGTTTCCGGCCGCCACGTACATTCCACCGCCATCACCATTGGCGCTGTGCCCATGCAAGATGGTGAATGTGAGCGGGTAGGTGCCCACTGCAAACATCGGGATCTGTTCGAATTGAACCACCTCGTCACCCGCGGAGCACGCGCTGAGTGTCAGATTGAAACCCGCGTTCGCGCCCAGTGACAAGAACAGACTGGTTTGTGATTCGAAGGGCTGACCGTCCGCCTTCCACGTGGCAACCACCGGTTGGGAGCATTGGCTCACCGCGCCGGCATCGACCGTGCCGCTATCTGAAGTTGATGCATCAACCGCACCGTCCGGCGTATTGCCGGCATCGCTCATACTGGTTGCGCCCCCATGACCGGCTCCCCCAACGCCGCCATGCGTACCCCCGATGCTCGTGGATCCGCCGTGAGCCGTCGTTCCCCCATGCCCCGATGGGCCGCCGTCTGCAGTGCTCACCGACGCATCCGAAGTGGACGCATCTGAAGCTGAACCGTGCGAACTACTGCTGCACGCCAACGCCAATGACGACAGAGCGACAAAGCCGAACAGATTATTGTTAACACGCGAACGATAATGAGCTTTGACCATGCGCGCACCCTAGGGGCAGCGCCGTGCTTACCACAAGCATTTTTGCTGTGGCAATTTTGCACAAGTGTCGTTTCCTGCGGGAAAATGGACTAAGCTGACGCGGTGAACCTCCTGCGACACTTGGTTTGTATTGCGTTAATTCCAGCCGTGGCTTGCGCGAGCTCTGGAAAAAATAGCGGCAGCGCACACGCACCCTTGCAGCAAGACGAGGACGTGGTGCGTTATCGACTACTGCTACGCGACAACCCCGTGAACCCGGGTGACGCGTTTCGTTGCTACGGCAAGTGTCAGGAGCAAAGCACGCCCGCTGATTATCTTTCTTGTTTGCAGGAATGCCCTGGATTTGAAGTCACCGCCGGCGAAGTGTGCGCCAAGACAGAAGTGCCTCCGGTGGCCGCGTGTTTGGTGGTGAGGAAAGTTCAACAGACGAATAAGGGCGCCGACACGGGGTTGGTGGTGTTGGGCGTCGTGGGCACTTTTGCATTGGTGGTAACGGCTGCGTCGCTGTGCGCCTCATCGCACTCGCAATGCGGCTACGAGGAACAGTACGGCTACGCGCCGCGTTGATCCCAACACCCGATCAGGGGCCGCCGGAGGGCGCTGCGCTGGCATTCGCGGCGGGCACAGCGGGAACGCAACCGCCCACGCCGAGTAAAATCTTGCACTGAGCCCCAGCGCGGCAATCTTGATCGCCGGTGCAGGGTACAATGCAGCGCTGCGTGTCGGTGTTGCAACGGTGAAACCCGCACTGCGCGTCGGATTGACATTGGAATGCACCCAGCGGTGTGGTCGGCGTGCTCCGATCGCCTCCCGCCCCGGTGCTGCTGGCCCCCGCGGCAGCCGGAGTCTGGCTCGGATTGTGAGGCGAAGCCGGCCGCGCGGCGGGCTTTGGTGGGCGATTTCTCGGCAAATCCCGATCGACTGAGTCGTCCGTTTGATCCTGAGATTCAGCTGCGGGTGATTGCGCGGGGGGCGCGGCAGTCGGATACGGCGGCGCGGGATCATCCGGCGTCAGCAGACGCGGCGCCAGGACGGCTGCGGTGCCTGCAATCGCCAAGAACAAAACCCCCAATGTCGTCCATAAGATCATGCGACGACCGCCGTGCTTCGAGGGCACACCTACACCTGAACCGGCCGCCAAAGAAGGGGCCCCCGCTGAACCAGGAGGCACTTGCGGATAAGCCGAGGGCGAAAGACTCGTGGGAGCATAGGAGATCGACGCCGCAGCGGGCATCGGTGTTGTCCCGCCGACGCTCTGAAACGCTGGCGGCGCGTCCATCGGCGACGTGGTCGAGGTGGCAGAAACCTCGTCAAAGAATTGCTTCACGGATTGCTGACGCTCGTCACGCGACTTGGCCAGCGCCCGCATGATGGCATGGCGCATGGGCGAGGGGATTTCGAACGCGCTTTTCACTGCTTCAAAGGGGATCGGCGGCTCTTTCATGTGGGCGCTGGCCCACTGCCACGGCGAGTCAGCTTGCAGAGGCAGATGCCCCGTGAGCATCTCATAGGCGAGCACGCCCAACGCGTAGATGTCGCTGCGAGCATCGAGCGTGCCCCCAGTGAATTGCTCCGGGCTCATGTACGGCGGGGTGCCCAGCACAATGCCTTGTTGCGTGAGCTTGCTTTCGGGTTGCCCCGCCAGGGTGCGCGCCGCGATGCCAAAATCCAGCAATTTTACGCTGTCTTCCTGATCTGCCAGCAATTGGATCACGACGTTGTCGGGCTTCAAATCGCGGTGCACCACGCCTTGCGCGTGCGCTTCCTGCAGTGCGCTGGTGATCTGATGCAGGATCGAAAGCACGCGCGACGGCGGCATGGGCCCTGCTTCCTCCATCACGTCGCTCAGGGCCTTGCCGGCAACGAATTCCATCGCGATGTACAACATGCCGTCTTCGGTTTGCCCGAAATCATAAACGCGCACGATGTTCGGGTGCGTGAGAGCCGCAACCGTGTCGCACTCGCGACGAAAGCGCGCCGCCATGGAAGGATCTTGTGCTGCGTGCATGCGCAGCGTCTTGAGGGCCACTTTGCGGTGGGCTTCTCCAATCTTTTGCTCGGCCTCGTAAACAACCGCCATGCCGCCAGTGGCCAGCAGGCGCTTGACCAGAAAGCGCCCGCCAATCACTTGCCCAATCAAGCCGTCAGCACCCTGTGTGGTCGGCGAACTCACTGGGCCTCATCCCTTCCTGCCGACAGCACAGACCCAGGGCAGCGCGTAAAGGCCAGCCGACGAGCTGGACGAGTTTTTGGCGCTCCATTCGTAGAAGGCACGAGCGTGCGCAAGCTGCCCAGCTTGCTCAAGCTGCTTACCCAGGTATTCGCTGATTGCCGAAGGAATAAGGCATTCAAAGCGCGCGCTCATTTGCACCGCACCAAAACCTGCCTGGAGCAGCAGCGTGCCCAGATGGCGGCCTACTTCCAAATCACCGCCGTTGTTTTTCTGCATGGCGCAGTAGGCAAAAATGGCTTCTTTCAGTGCGGGCGATTCGGGTGCCACCAGTAGACCGCCCACATCAGGGCTGCACACACCCAGTGTGCCGCCCGGCTTTAACACGCGATAAAATTCAGCGATCGCTCGCCCGGGCTGCGCCAAATGTTCGAGCAACGCGTGGCTGAACACGCAATCGAAAGACTCGGCGGCAAACGGCAACTCGTAACAACTCGCCGTCAGAAAGCGCACATTGCGGGTGCCACGCGCGGCGGCGTTGCCAGTGGCTTCCTCAATTTGACTCACCTGAAAATCGACTCCCGTGACTTGCGCGGGTGAAACCGCATCGGCGATGTTCAGCGTGATGCTGCCCGGCCCACAGGCACAATCGAGCACCGTGCGCCCGGGTTGTAAGAACTCGCGAAAGAATTGGCCGTGCGACGTGAGCGATCGTCGCAACATGAACGCCACGGATGTAGCGCTGTGCCCTGGGGTGTAGCTTTCGGTAGTCACGACAACTCCCGCACCCTGAATTATTACGCCGTGTATTTCGCGTGCACCACGTAATGCAGCACGCGCCGACAATTGCTCGCGCCCACCTGCCCCCCACAGGTGTCGTCGCCACTGAAGGTTGGCGTCGACGCTTTCAACGCCTGCAAAATGGGCCAGGTGAGATCGTGCCCGCCGTCTTTACAGCCGCTGTCCGAACATTGGATTTCGAACAACGCGGGCGCGTTCGCCACCGGAATGTGGCGAGTGTGGCGCGCGGCCACAATGGTACCCTCGCCTTGCCGCTCTTCCAACTCCAGGCGCAATTCTAGAAGCTTGGGCACTTCTGCCTTCAAGCGCACGGACTCGTCCTCGCGCTTGCGGCGCTCAGCGGCTCGAATCGATGCCTCGGTGGGCCTGCGCGGGTACCTCATCTCAAAGAGCGACCCCTGTATTTGCTTGCCACCACCGCGATCGCTCGTACCACGGGCTCCGCAACTTAGCTAGGAGACAGCGTTTTGCGTGCTTTTCGCGTATTCAGGCAGACAATTGCAGATCAGCCAGCAGATCAAGGGCGCGATCACTGAATGGGTGTGCGCTGGCAGTCACCACCCGACGACATATGTCGCTCGCCCAGATCGATCACTTCGAAGTCGCTCCAATTGAGCGCCTTGAGATCTTGTGAGCCAAAGCCCACTTCGTCCCAAGTGTGCGCCGTGTTCACGTCGCTTGACGCAGTGAAGGTGATATTGCCGCCGTCTGCCAGCATGATGCCGTACTGCTGCATCGCGTGCGCAACGATCACCGCCGCGGGATTCAACGCGGAAAGATCCGCATCCGCCTTCAAGCGCAGGTGTGCGGCATATGGCGGCGCATCACTGGGGCCCGACGTCGCGGAGGTGGAATGCGTACCCGGGCTGACGAACACATCCGAGCGAATCAGACTATTCGGCAAAATAAAGCGAATAGCGTGATCGATGTGGCCCGCAGCGATTTCATCGGCACTGAACGTGAGCGGCGCGATGGGAAATCCCGCTGCATCGGCGCTGGTGCAGTATTGTCCACGCCCCTCGGGCGGGTAGATACGACTCAAATCCCAAACCGCCAAACACCCGCCGTTGAACACGTTGTTCACGATGTTGGCGCGCCACATTTCATACAAAGTGCAGGCGCTCGTGTCGACCACGATCAAGTGGCAGTCGCCATCGCCGGTGCATTCGTAACCTTGTTCGCCTTCCAAGCTTCCCCCCGTGGGCACTGGCACCGGCGCGGTGTCGCAGTCGGGGCTGTAGTGATCGGCCGTGGGCAAGAACGGCATGTGCGGCGTCTGCGAATCAGCTGTGAGTACTGTGATCGAGAAGTCGACTTGGAATCTCGCCCCTGCGGTGTGATTGGTACTGAGAAACGAAATAATGGCGTCGGATTCAGCATCAAGCGGCGCTTGATCCACACGCGTGTTGAAGGGGGCGCCCGCTGGAAAGAGCGGCAGCCCGGGGCCGCACCCCCCCCCGCCTCCCCCGCCCGGGCCAGTATTCTGGCCTCCTTGTCCCAATTGTCCGCCGGTTGCCAAGTTCCCCCCTATCGCCATGGTCGCGCTGCTGCCTTGGCCAATAGTGATGGGATTTCCATCACTTACAGGCGTTCCCCCGGCTCCTGTGTTGCTGCTGACGCTGGCGGATGAATTGGCGCTACCGCTGCCGGAACAACCCAACGCAGCGCACAGCGCGCCCGCGATCACCGCTGTGTGGGTTGTGTTTTTGCTGGTCGTTCTTCCGCTAGCCATTGTTCCCCGCCTTCCGTTGAGCCGTTTATGGGTTGCAATTCTCGTTGTGGGCTAAGCCCAGGTACACCTGACCCAAAGACGTGAGCGCCCCTGCCGCGTCGAGCAATTGCGCGGAGGCGATCGAGGGCCCACTGAACCAGGCGTAACGGTACACGTCTGCGTCCTGTTCCAAGATAGGTACAGCTTCCCGCATGTACCGCTCTTGACCGGCAGCCGAGGTGTCACCGCCGTAAGCACAAGCAAACTCGGTGAGCCAAATCGGTTTGCCGAATTGTTTGAATTGACCCAAGTACCAGCGCAGCGAATCGCCGTCGCAGTTGTACCAATGGACCGCGATGTGATCGACTTTACAGCCCGCGCATTGCGCCAGGAAATCTTGCAAATAATGCACGGGATTGGTGTCGTGACAGGGCCCTGTTTTTGCCGTGTCATCCCCACAAAAATTCACCGCGGGCGACACCAAATTCAGGGCTTTTTGCCGGGCAATGTCTTCCAGTTGCGGCCACAACGCGGCGGCTTGTGCTGCGCTGAGATTCGATTGCGCAAAGAAATTCGGCTCATTGAAGCCCAAGAGGTGTTGTGCACCTGGAGCGATCCCCGCGACGGTGCGCGCTACGTCAAACCCTTGCCCCCACACCATGGGCTCGAACACAACGCCCGTGGGGTGCGCGTCCGCAGTGCTTCCCCAGTTGTACCACCAGCTTATTCCCTGAGACAGGCTGGCCAAAGTCAGGTTGTGGCCCGACCACGCGATGCCCCGCTTGCACCCAGGCACCGTTGAAATGGCACCGTTGGCACCCGCGGCGTTGGCACCTTGGCTCCCCAAGGGGCCCTGCGTGCCGTCTTTGCCGGCACAGGCGAGCGTGCAGCCAACACCCAATGCGAAGAGGGCAGCAGGGAGAGCAGCTCGCTTCACGTTCCAATCATAGAACGGCTCATACCAGTGCGCGACCGCCTTTCGCAGCAGCGGCGCCGAGATTCTGTGAATAAATCGACCGGACCTCCCCCCTTCTTTGCATCATTTCCAGCGGGCCCAAAGATCTGCTGTGCAGCCAATGTGGGCGGTTTTTCAGGCCCCAATCGCCTTTCCCAACGAATCATCCTGTGTTATCAGCCAGCGCCGCGGGGTCGCTGTTGAGGCTACTGAGTATCGCCTCCTCGAGTCCCCTCAGCGCTAACTCAAATCTGAATGGAGACCAGATGATCCAGCGGGCTTTCAGAACCTACTTCACCGCATCGGCGACGCTCGCTGCGGGCCTGGTCCTCAGTGGCCTGGTCGTCAGCGCTCCGGCGCACGCGCAGGACAGCACTGAGCCATCTGCTCCGGCAACGGACGCTCCAGCAACCGCTGACGAGCCGAAGCCGGCCGAAGCCGCTCCCGCGGAGCAACCCGCGGCCGATGCTGCAGCTCAAGCCGATGCCAGGGCCGACGCGGATGCCGACGTGGGCGTTAAGCTCGACACCAAGGCTGCGGTCGTCACCGAAGCGGCGACCACTGAAACCGCCGCCCCCCGGCCAGGCGAGCCGCCCGCTCGTTACGGCAATGCCAACGAATGGAAGCTCGTGCCGTATGGCCAGGTGAAGGTCGACGCGGTCCGCGATTCAACGCAGTCGTTCTTTGATGCGCAGCAGCCGTATCTGATCGCGCGCCCGGGCACGTACAAAGGGGAACACGGTCGCACCACCATGGTCGCGAAGGATTCGCGCCTTGGCTTGTTCATTGGGGCGCCACAATTCGGCGCCATCAAGTCGTACGGCAAGTTGGAAGTGGATTTCTTCGGTTTGGCTCCAACGGACGCCAAAGAGAATGATCTACTCGTGATGGGACCCATCCGCATTCGTCAGGGTTTCATCCGAATGGATAACCCCATCGTCGACGTGCTCTTCGGGCAGACTCACGACCTGTATGGGTGGGGCGGCTACTTCTATCCCGCAACGGTAGCGTTCTTGGGCGTTCCCGGCGAAATCTACCATCGCAACCCGCAGCTTCGCTTAGAGCGCAAGTTTGCATTGGGCGATTTGGAAATCCTGTTGGCCGCCGCCGCTGTGCGCCCGGGCCAGCGCGATTCCGGCATTCCCGATGCGGAAGGCGGCTTGAAATTGGCTTTCAATGGCTGGAAGGGCGCCTCCATGTCGGGCTTCTCGCGCCCCAGTGTCGTACCGATTTCAATCGGTGTTTCTGGTTTGTACCGCTGGTTTGAAATGCCCGCGTTCCGCACCGATCCAGGCACTCAAAGCGTGAAGCAGAACGGCCAGGGCATTGCGCTCTCGGCAATGCTGCCCGTAATTCCGGCAAAGTCCATCGACGACAAAGGCAATGCGCTGACTCTGACCGGTGAATTCAGCACTGGTAAGGGAGATGCCGACATGTATTCAGGGTTGGACGGTGGCTCGCGCTTACCCCTGTTGCCCAATCCGTCTCTGGCGGCACCGCAGCCGGTGTATCCCGGAGGCATCGATCCGGGCCTGGTGACCTTCGACCGCGCTTGGTCGCTGCAGCCGATCAACTGGCAAGCATTCGTCGCTGGCCTTCAGTACTACCTGCCTATCGCGGGTGGCAGCGCTTGGATCTCTGGGGTCTATTCGCAAGCCAAGTCCAACAACATCAAGTCGCTGACTCCTCAGGCGAGTTACGGCGCCATCTTCACCAAGATGGAATACATCGATGCCAGCGCGACGGTTGCCATCACCCCGGCCATCCAGTTTGGAGTTTCTTTCCAGACGCTGAAGCAGACCTTCGGCGATGTCTCACAACCCACGCCGTTTTTTGGCACCCAAGCGACAAACTTCCCGGCGGGTCTTCCCGTTGTGCAGGGCACTGGCGGTGTTGCGGCATCCGCCCGCAACAACCGCGCCCAAGTCACAATGGCATTTTTCTTCTGATGAGTTCGGAGCAACAAGCCATGATCACAAACTCGATCAAGTCTCGCATCGCCAAGCTCGGCCTCGTTGGCGTTCCATTTTCATTGACGCTGCTTGCAGCGCTCGGCACTGGCTGTACCCAGGACAGGGGTTGTGCTGAATTGGGCACCTGCGGCGGGCAAGTGCCTGTTGGCCAATGGGAACTTGCCGAATGCGATGCCCAGGGACACTGCGGCGCACCGAGACATCCGGTAACGGATCCGACGGCCGACCCATTGACGACCGATCCAGCCCAAGTTGATCTGACTAAGCTCGTCATTTGCGACGGACAGGGACTCAACTGCGGCACACCGATACCCGCCACCGGGAAATTCCCGGTCAGTCATAAGTCATGCTCTGAAGATCTCTACGAGCCGCAGACGGATCCTCGCCTGCTCGGTGGCGAGATCCAACCCGCTCGCGTTCAGGCGATCGAACCTGCGCTGTTCGACTGGTGCGACGAGCTGGTTGCGGGCAGCGGCACCAAAATTGACCTAGAGCCGGCTGTTTTCTTCTACGAGAGCGCGCCCATCGGCAGGGCATTCGTCAAGTACAAGCCCGACGACCCAGCACACCCTGAAAGAGGGGGCGATTTCAGCGCCGGCATGACGCGGACAGGGACTTATGCGTTGGATTTCCCCGCGACCTGCATGCGCGCCTTCGGCGCATCCGACGGCAAGCCGCTAGATCCGGTCAACGATCCCATGGGCGCCACTGGCAATGTCTGTAAGCAACTTGAGTTTCAATTGGAAACCGAAGGCGTTGGCGCCGGCGCTTACTTCAACGTGACGTGCGATCCGAATAATGGCGCAGCGGCCAACCGCACGACTCCGATCGCTCGTCGTGCGGGAATGCCAGTCGACCCGTATGGCTGCGTGTGCATGTACGATCTCACTTCGACTGGGGGACCTGCAGGTCGCTATCAGATGTCGGACAGTCACACCATCGTGCACCTACTCAGTGGTGGTTTCCCAACGGAAGCCACATTCTGCAATAAAGGCACTTCGCTTGAGTTGACTGGCGCCCACGGTTCCTACCTGTTCAACCTGAAGGGCCTGCGCACAATGGACCTTCTCAAGACGGGGCCCTGAGCTAGCCCACTGTGACTAAGAAAAAGGCCACGGCGATCATGTCGCCGTGGCCTTTGCTCTATTGCGCTCAGCGTTACTTGAGCGGCGCTGCGGAGAACAACTTCAGGAACGTTGCAACGCCGGGCTCCACCACGTCCGCATGGCTCGCGTGGTTCGTTCCGTTCAATGCGCACACCACCAACGGTGTGAGCGGGTTGCAGCTCTGAATGGCCTTGCAGGTGTCATCCGGCTTGCCGCCCCCGATGGGGAAGTTCACCAGCGTCGCATCGTCATAGCCCGTGCCCATGGCGCAGGCGTCAACGGTCATAGCTCGCGCGATGGCGAACTTATTGCCCGTGAACGGGTTTACGTTGTCACCAATTTCGTGGCTCCAGAAGCCCGCCATCGGTTTAGTCGTACAGGTGGGCTCAAATTCCGGCTGATTGGGCAGGCCGCCCGTGTTTGGCATGATGCCGCGAACTGGACGCGTCGCATCCCCTGCGTACTTACAACCGAGTTCGTTCGAGAACCAAGCACCGCTGCTGTCGCCACCGGCAAAAACGCGATTCTTGTCGAAGCACAGCTGGGTATCGAGCAGATCGTACAAGTTTTCGTACAGCACCCAGTCGACCGAATCGTCGCCTTCCTTGTCGTCGAAGCAGCCCTGATCCGGGTTGGTCGCGTGGAAATGTTGGGCATCATGCGACGGCGTGAGCCCGACTCGAATGATCGTTTGATCGACGTTGTTGCTGTAACCGTAAATGTTGTTGCCGTGACCGCCACAACCCGGACCTTCGAAGGTCAGTGGATAGGGGTGAGTGCCGTCGTAGGGTTGCGGCAAGTAAACGAAATACTCGCGCATGTAGTTCCAGGGGGTCGGCCCGCAATCGCCGCCATTGTTCGTGTCGGCACAGTTGGCGTCTTTCGTGCCAGTGGTTGCGATCATGAATGGGCCATTACCCTGGGGCACTGCCGCGGCAGGATTCGCGCATGCGGATGATGGTATCACCGCCGTCAGATCGCCACCGCCCGCCGGCATGCCACCAGCGCCGCTCACGCCGGGCGTTCCGCCAGCGCCGCCGGCTCCACCTACAGGGGTGCCGCCGCTGCCGCCGCTGGTTGTTCCACCAGGGCTTGTGCCACCTGTAGTGCCACCTGTTCCGCCCACCGGTGCCGTGCCGCCATTGCTCGTTCCGCCGCCCGTGGGCGCGGTGCCGCCGGTCGGTGCGCCGCTACCGCCTGAAGTACTACCACCGGTCGCGGTGGGTGTTCCGCCGCTGGCGGGCGGCGTGCCGCCTGAGGAGCCGTAGATGTTAGCGTTGCTGCCGGAGTCCTTGCTACCGGCACAGGCGCTCAGAGCAACCGCGCCGAGTAACACGAAATATTTTGAAGCTGACAAATGCATAACGATTCTCCTCAAATTCCGTGGCCCATCGGGCCGTAAGGCGGCTTGGTCGCGACCGCTAGGACAGATCAACGATATTAAAATGCGCCACCAGGGTGGTCAA
The DNA here is from genome assembly GCA_035496495.1 of Polyangiaceae bacterium. Taxonomy (GTDB): domain Bacteria; phylum Myxococcota_A; class Polyangia; order Polyangiales; family Polyangiaceae; genus SZUA-265. The sequence goes on along the minus strand of DATJEQ010000171.1, from coordinate 1,206 downwards.
TGCCACTGCGCTAGTTTCCACTAGATGTGCGGGCCATACCACGCAGATCCGCTTTTGTTGGTCATCCTGGGTGGCAATGGCCTCACGACCAAGGAAACCCGATTAAAATGAATACACAGCGCAATTGTGCACCGCAGCCGTACTGGCGGAGGCCACCTCGGGGTGCACGGCACTGTATGGGCCCCGCCACTTACGGCTCAGTTCATCGGGCGGACGAAACCGAGCGGTGCACAGACGCACAGCGGCTCAACGACTCCCAAGGCCCGAGTCGACTGGGCTGGCCGGGCGCGCGAGGAGGCCGCGCAGCAGCAAATAGCTGACTGGAAGGGTCACCACCGCCGCGGTCAAGTACACGAGACCAAGGCCGGTGATCGATCCATCCACGAAGGCGCTGGGCCCAATCAGCGTCGCGAGCATCAACACAGTGGCCTGACCCAGTGAAGCTGCGAGCAATGTTCGCTTTACGCGCGTTGCGATCCAGCGCGCCAGCAATAAGCCAAAGAGCAGCGCGCCCACGGGCGCTCCTATGCAAGCGGCAACCAGTGTCCACCAGCTGTAGTTAGCCAGGGACAATCGGCTCGTGATGCCCCTGGGAGCAGCGGCCTGCGGCTGCACGCGGATCCCCGCCCACACGGCCTGCCAAGCCGGCTCCAAAAGCGGCAGGTTCGATTCGTCTGTGTCGAACATCACACCGGACGCACCTTTTGCGGTAATAACCTGCAGGATACGCGCCACCGTGTGTCGTGATTCAAAATTATTCTTACCCACCAACCGGACGTAGTTGATCGCATCCGTTACTGGGATTTTGCAAGCCTGCGCGGCGGCTGGACCCGAGCCTTCGAGATCTCCCTTGTCCACGCTCTGCGCGATGGCGTTCATCATGCAGCGAACGGTTTTCACGGGATCCCCTTCTTTGGCGATTCCCTTCCACGCGCTTGAAGTGTCGGGCTGCGCAAGCATCAAGTGCGCCAAGGAAACTTCTGTCGCTCGGATCTCGACACCTGACAGCTTGCGATCGTTGTCATAAAGCAACGGGGTTGCGCTTGCGGCGCTGCGCAAGCCCGGTGCAGCGCGTATCAAGTCCGACAAGACTGCTTCCGCATGACTCTGCGTCGCCTGTCCTGATTCTCCCGGCAAGGCCGCCAGCGCGGCGCGGTTGCTCGCCACGGGAATGTCGTAGATCATCATCGAAACGACATTGTGTCC
>DATJEQ010000170.1:0-4003 GCA_035496495.1 Polyangiaceae bacterium | reverse complement strand
CTCCAGGGTACGCAACGCTTGCGGTTGCCCATTGGCGCAGAACGACAAGGCCTGCGCGAGTTCACCATTGTCGAACCACACGCCGTGTTTGCCGCACACATCGACGATCACCCCGGAGGAATCGCCGAAGTTGTGGCGTAGCATCAACTCGTTGCACGCCGGGCAGCGCAGGTATTGCACGGGCAGCCCCAGCTCGATGGGTCGCCGCTGGTAGGCCCCCTGAGCGAGCGACTGGTGGGCTTGAGCGATCAGCCGCTTGAGCGCCACAATCTCGCAAAATGTGCCCCGACAGTTGGCGCAAACGAGCACGCCTTCGCCCTGTGACGGCTGCAGCGCGGTGCGGCAACTCGGACAGCAGGGCGAGACGGACACAGCGCGAGGCAATGTGAACTACTCGAGCTTCGCGTTCACTACAATTTCCGGCACAGATGCCAGCGCTTTGGAGATCGGGCAGTTGGCTTTGGAGAAGGCGACCTTCTCGTTAAACAACTCAAGGCTGGCACCCGGGGCGGAAGCCACGGTGTGCAGTTCGATTTTGGTCACGGTGGGGCCGGCTTCCAGATGCACGGTCGCAGTGGTGTGCACGCGCGTTGCCGTGTGGCCTGCTTTGTCCAACTGGGCCGCGAGGAACATTGAAAAGCATCCGGCCAGCGCAGAGCCGATCAATTCTTCGGGTGTGGTCCCTTGGCTATCGCCGCCGAAACGCGACCCCCAGGTGAAAGGCGCCTCGAAGAAGCCGTTGCCGGATTTCACGCTGCCGCGGCCTTCCTTGAGAGATCCAGTCCAGGTTGATTCTGCTTTTGAAATAGTCATGTCGTGCCTCAATCGAGTGTCGGGAAATGCCGAGAAGCGTTGCCTTAGTCCATGCGGCTGCACGTGAAAAGGGCTAGCTTTGCCTGCAGATGCAACCCCGTCATGGAGGCCGTATTGTGCTGCGATTGCTCGCCGTTAGCGAGCAGTGCGCGCAATACGACGTCGAGTTGTTCGAACCTGAGCACAGCTGGAGCGGAAGGGCGGAGGTGTCGCTGAGCGCTGGCGCAGTGGAGTTCGGTGGCTTCAGTTCACAGCCGCCGCAGTGGCTGAGTGATCTGGCGCGCACCGCATTGCGCACGCTCTTCCGCAATCACCAAACTGAGGGCTGGCCGCGACGGATCGCCCGCTGGCGTCCAGCGCCCAACGTGGGGCCACTGTGAATCGTATCGGGGCCAGGCATGCCCTCGACCTGGCTCGCACCGGGTCCGTGGCCCTTCTGCTGATCGCGTGTGCCCGCGCATCGCTGACCACATCGGCCACGACCCCAACCGCGTCGCAGCGCGCCGCCCCCCCGTTGACCCAGGCCACAGCGGAGTACGACGCCGTCCATTATAAGGAAGCAGAAGCGATTGCGCAGGCATGGCTCGCTGATCCAGAGGAAGGTGCTGCGGCGCGGTTAACGTTGGCGCGGGTTCAACTGGCCACGGGTGACTACGCGGGAGCCGCCGCCTCGGCACGCCGCGCGTGGGAATCGAAGAAAGAACTCGAACAGCCGGCGAAGATTGTTGCGGCCTCGGCATTGTCGCTGCTGGGTCAATTGACTCAAGCAGAGGAGATCCTAGGATCCGCCGCGCGCAAAACGGGTGCCTGGGAAGCCAAGCGATTGCTCGCTGAATTGGAATTGCAGCAAGGTCACCGCGCGAAAGCAGAGCCGCTGCTGCAAGAGCTGATCGAAGCATACAACGACGATCGCATCAGTGAACATGATCCCATTGGCTTGACCCAAGTGGGGCGCGCGGCGGATTTGCTGCGCAGTCCGCAAGACGCCAACGAAGCCTACAACCAAGCCGAGCAAGCGAGCGAGCAAAGCAGTGACCAGCTGCTGCTGTGGCGTGCGCAGCTGACCCTGCAGCGTCACGACCCCGATCAAGCGGCGCAGCTGCTTTCCGAGCTGCTACGGCGCGCAGCAAACCATCCGCTGGCCTTGGCGCTGATGGCCCAAGTGAAATTGGCGCAAGGGATGGATTTTGACGCCGCTGAAGACCTTGCAAAGCGCGCACTGCGAATCAATCCCAACCTGAGCGAAGCGCGCTTCGTGCTCGCGGGGGTGCGCTTACGGGATATGGATCTTGCGGGCACCGAAGAATGGACCAAGCAAGGGCTGAGAACAAACCCGAACGATCTCAAGCTGCTCAGTTTGCGGGCAACGGCGCAATTCCTAATTGGAGATCAATCCGGATTCGTCCAAACCGAACAGACCGTCCTTCGTTTGAATCCTCAATTTTCTGAGCTGTACGTGACGGTCGCGGAGTACGCCGATTGGGAGCACCGCTATCCAGAGGTGGTGACGTTGCTCCGCCGTGCCACTCAAATTGACGGCGATGACGCCCAAGCCTCTGCCGGGCTGGGGTTGAATCTGATCCGCTTGGGCGAAGAGAGCGAAGGGCGCAGCGCGCTGCAGCATTCCTTCGCGCAAGATCCTTTCAACGTGCAAGTGTACAATACCTTGAATCTCTTTGAGCAGGTGATTGACAAGCAATACACCAGCTTGCAAACACCACCTTTTCGCTTGCGCGTTGCGAAGCAAGAGGCAGCGATCTTACAGCGGTATGTCCCAACGCTCTTGAATCAGGCCTGGCAACGACTGATTGAATTCTATGAATTTACCCCGGAAAATCCGATTGGTATCGAACTGTACGGCGACCACGAACAGTTCGCAGTGCGCACCAGCGGCTTGCCGAATATTGGCATTCAAGGCGTGTGCTTCGGCAAGACGCTGGCAGCCGTTACGCCCGCTGATCAGCCTCTGAATCTGGGCATGACGCTGTGGCACGAGCTATCCCACGTGTTCCACATTCAGCTGTCCAAAGGTCGAGTGCCGCGCTGGTTTACTGAAGGCCTTGCCGAATACGAAACGCAGGTGGAGCGCCCGGAATGGAAGCGTGAGCTGGATCTGGAATTGTACCGCGCGCTGGTGATGGGGCGCATGCCTGCAGCGCTTCAGATGAATCGTGCCTTTACCCACGCCGAGAGCATGGAAGCCATGGCGGTTGCCTATTACGGCTCAACACAGCTGGTGGCGTTCATTGTGCAGCATTACGGGCGCGCATCGGTGCGGCAGATGCTTTTATTGTGGGGGCAGGGCAAGCCGACGGAAGAAGTGTTGACTCAGGCTTTGGGTGTTTCTGGCGCAACGCTGGATCAAGCGTTCCATGTGTTCCTTGTGCAGAATCTTTCGCGCTACGAAAAGCAATTCGTCTCAATTCCCGGCAGTACGGATCCGGCGCAAGTCGAATATGCCAAAGCGAGAGAAGCGTTTGCTTCGGGTCAACCCAAACAATGCATTCCAATAATCCAGGATCTGTTGACACAGGGGCACGACGGATTTGAAGTTCAATTGCTGCTCGGCAAGTGCCAACACCGCGCCGGCGAAGATTTTGACGCCGCGCTCACTCGTGCTCATCAAGCGGACGAAACACAGGCCGAACCGCTCGAAGGCTTGTGGGTACTCGCGCGGGAGCGCAGGGATGAAGCGGCAGAAATCGCGATCCTGCGCAAGCTCGCCCGGCTGGAGGAGCATTCCGCCGAAGTGTACCGGCGCCTGCTACAACTGCTGGTTTCAACGCATCAGATCGACGAAGCACTGACAGTGGGACAAAGCGCGGCGTTTGTGGATATAGAGGGGGCGCAGACGCATGCGCTCTACGCCCAAGCGCTCGATCTCGCCCATCGCTTTGCGCAGGCGGACGCTGAGTTTGACAGCGCCCTGTTGTGCCCCGGTGAGGACGCCGAGCGCACGAAGATTCGCGAACAATTTGTGCTCAGTTTGCAGCGGCGCGGTTTGAGCAAACAGGCGGCCACGCGTCGCGCGCAGAGCGCTGCGAACGGAGAATAATAAGTGCCCGAGGCTAACCGGGGGGCTACAAGTCGCCTTGTGGTATTGGCAACTACAAGCGCACACCGCGGTAAAATACGGGCGTTTGCCCATTTTGTTCGCTCGCCCCGGATTATCCCGTGTGGTCAAATTTGA
>DATJEQ010000169.1:0-5291 GCA_035496495.1 Polyangiaceae bacterium | reverse complement strand
GAGGGGCTGCTTTTCCAAATCCAAATCGATGCGCCCCGCAAGCGCGTAGGCAACGACGAGTGGCGGGCTCGCCAAATAATTCGCGCGCACCTGGGCGTTGATTCTTCCTTCGAAATTGCGATTGCCGCTGAGCACGGCGGCTACGATCAAATTGCCGCGCTGCACCGCTTCTGAAACAGCATCCGGCAGCGGGCCACAGTTGCCGATGCAAGTGGTGCAGCCGTAACCCACGACGTGAAAATTGAGTGCCTCCAACGAAGTCAAGAGCCCCGCTGCTTTCAAATACTCGCTCACCACCTGCGAGCCAGGAGCGAGACTCGTTTTCACCCAGGGCTGCGCTTTCATTCCGCGTGCGACCGCATTCTTCGCGAGCAACCCCGCGGCCAGCATCACCGACGGATTTGAGGTGTTGGTGCACGAGGTGATCGCGGCGATCACGACATTGCCGTGACCCAATTCGTAGCGTTTGCCGTTGATTTCAACCGGTACGGTGTTGCCTGCGCCATCTGGCGTCTGTTTAGCGATGGCGAGCAACTCCGGCAGCGCCGCGCTCCAGGATTTCTGCATGTCGGAGAGGGCGACCTTGTCGTGCGGCCGGCGTGGACCCGCCAACGACGGCACCACGGTGGACAGATCCAGATCCAAAGTGTCCGTGAAAGTCGGATCGGCGGAATTGTTGGTGCGGAACATGCCCTGCGCCTTGGCGTATGCTTCCACCAGCTGCGCACGCTCTTCACTGCGCCCGCTGAAGCGAATGAAGCGAATGGTTTCTTCGTCGATCGGGAAAATGCCGCAGGTGGAGCCGTATTCCGGCGCCATATTGGCGATGGTGGCGCGATCTTCTAGCGAAAGCTGCGACAGCCCTTCGCCGAAGAATTCGACGAACTTGCCGACCACGCCCTTCTTGCGCAACAACTGGGTGATCGTGAGCACCACGTCGGTTGCGTTGGCACCCGCGGGCGGCTTGCCGTGCAGGCGCATGCCAATTACCTGAGGGATAAGCAAGTTGATCGGCTGACCCAGCATGGCAGCTTCCGCTTCAATGCCGCCCACGCCCCAACCGAGCACGCCAATCCCATTGATCATTGTGGTGTGGCTGTCGGTACCCACCAGCGTGTCGGGGTACGCGATACCGTCTTGATCGAAGATGACGCGTGCCAAATATTCCAGGTTCACCTGATGCACGATGCCGGTATCCGGTGGCACCACTTTGAAGTTGCTGAACGCCGTTTGCGCCCAACGCAGCAGCTCGTAGCGCTCTTTATTGCGCTCGAATTCGTTCTTGGCGTTGATCAATAACGATTGGGGGCTGCCGTACGAATCCACCTGCACCGAGTGGTCGATCACCAATTCAGAGGGGAACAGCGGGTTGATGTGGCGCGGATCGCCGCCCATTTTCGCCATTGCATCGCGCATGGCGGCCAGATCGACTACCGCGGGCACGCCGGTAAAATCCTGCAACACGACGCGGGCGGGATAGAAGGCGATTTCTTTATCGGGCTCGGCCTTCGCTTGCCAACCTGCGAGACCCAGCACATCGGCTTTAACGACGGCCTTGCCGTCCTCGCAGCGCAGCAGATTCTCGAGCAAGATCTTGAGCGAATACGGCAACCGGCTGATGTCGACGCCAGCGGCGGCGGCGAACTTGGGCAGGCTGAAGTATTTGTAGCTGCGCTGGGCAACTTTTAACTCGGATAGCGTCTGAAAAGAGTCGAGTGACGTCTGCGGCATGTGCTCCTCGCGCCGAACGACTAATCGATCATAGGGCGCCGAGCAAACACAACACAGTGGCCCTTTTCACTCACTGACGGCGAGGGCTTTTCGAGCGGCTGTCAGGCCAGATTCAACCGCCGCCAAAGCCGAACGCGGGGCACCCGCGATGACCTCGCCTGCGGCGAAAAGACCGCTGCATTCTGCCACGATTCCTTCGTTTGCCAGCAGGCCCACGTGCTCCAGGGCCGCAATTTTATTCTGTTGCACGTCGAAGCCGTGGAGCGAAGCTACTTGAGTCAGGCGAGCACCACCTACGGCCATTGGAACGTCAATGCCGACGGACAACGAGAAAGCCGCCTCACTTGCGGCCATCGAGCGAGCCTCCCCCATTTGCACTCCGCCTGCAATCAAGCCACCGCAGGCGAGGATCACTTGGTCCGTTTCCAGGATGTGTCCATTCCCTTCCAGATCCACGCAGTGGATCCGAAAGCCACCGCTCTCACCGGGTTGCACCTTGCTGACTCTGCCGTGCAACGATGCGATACCGCGCGCCTTGAACAGGTGATCGCGCGCTATTTGAAAGCGAGCGCCGCAGGGCCCGCCAGGCATGCTCATCCATTCGCCGACTTTTGCGCCCACACGCTGCTCAAGCGACGGACGCACCGCTCGCGAGACACCCAAAGCCGGAGGCAAGAGCCAGCCCTGGACTTTGCCGCCGGCACCCGCCAGCGTGTCGCCCAGCGCGTGAGCGGCAGCCTCGTCATCGTGCAGTGAGGCAAAATCGTAGTCATTGGCACGCGCGGCCCGCGGCTCTGGAACAATGTCTGGAACGCATTCAAAACGCGTGTGAGTCTGCTTTGCCCAACTGGAAGCGTTCAGTGCATTGGCAGCGCCTTGCGCGTCACAACCCAATCGCCCCAGATCCGTCACGGCCACGACGCCGCCGGCCAAGGCGTTGATATTGAGCAGCGCGTGATCGGACGCGGCCGCCCAGCGCATTTGACCGGTGCTCGTTGCAACGAGGGCTGGCCCAAAATTCCAGCAGCCGAGATCCGTGAGAAAACGCAACACCTCGGGTGTGCCCTGCTTGGCAACCGGCGCTCCCCAGGCGTCCCAATCCAGAGCGCCACACATCAATTCGGTGGCACCCGCAGTGCTGTGCACAACGGTGACTTCGCGCCCGGTCGCCGCCTGCCACGCCGCGGCAGAGCCGGCAGCGCCGCCACCGATCACCACGAGCTTCATCCTTCTTCCAGCTCCTGCCCCAAGCCCTGCACTGCGCCCACCTGGGAGCGCAGCGAGGCGGTGGTGAGAGCCTCTTGGCGCGCTTGCGCAGGGCCCACGGCGGCGACGCGACGCGCCTGCGCAAAAGACGCGAACTGCAATGCCATGCGCTGACCTTCAAGCGGCGAGCGTCCCGTCATCTCGGCGACGATTTGTCCACAGCGCGCCGCGCAACGCATACCACCACAGGTGCCAAGCCCCAATCGCGTACGCCGCGCCACATCGCCCACGGTGCGCACCAATTCATGCTCAACGACGTAACGCACCTCGGCTTCAGTTACCGGTTCGCACACGCAAACGATGGTTGCTTCCTTCGGATTGTTCTTGATGCGCTCGGCAATGCGCAACGCTCGAGCACCGTGACGGTATTCAAGGCGCGTGGCCGCCATGGGTTCCATTTTTACCTGATCTGCCAATTGCAGCGGATCGATTTGTATTTCGCCCCCAGGAAGTGGTTTTTGATGGGTGGTGCTGCGCGCTTTGACACCTAATCTGCCCGCAACCACGTCGCTCAGCTCCTCGCTGAACAAGCGATAGCTCGCGAGCTTGCCGCCCAACATAGAAAATAGCCCCGGCGCGCCATGCTCGGTGTGGTCGACAATTTGGTGCTCGCGCGACAATTCGTCTTCGTTCCGGCCCCACTCGTACAGCGTGGGGCGCACACCCGCCCAGGTGCCGATGGCCCGGGCGCTGCGAATTGCAGGGAAGATATCCGCAACTGCCTCCAGCAAATAACGCACCTCGTCGGTTGTCGCGATGACGTTATCGAGATCGCCATAATAGTCGTCATCCGTCGTACCCACGACGGTCATGTTCTGCCAGGGCTGAACGAAGACCATGCGCCCGTCGATCGCGTTGGCGATCAATGCGTAGTTCAAGAGCCGTCGTTCAAAGAAAATGTGAATCCCTTTACCCGGCCGCACCCGCGCGCGCTCGGCCGGCAACCCGCCGAGCGACGCCGTAAGAGGAGCCCAAGCACCGGTGGCATTGACCACAACAGGCGCCGTCAATTCGGCGCGTGCTCCGGTGATTCGATCGCGAATGCGAACTCCGCGCACCGCCCCGTCAGGGTGACGCAAGATTTCGGTTACCTCGGTGTGTACGCAAACGCTCGCGCCGTGCTCGATAGCATCCACCGCACTGGCGATGCACAGGCGCGAACCATCGATGCCCCATTCGTCGAAGCTGACGCCGCCCACGGTGTTGGCCGTAAGACCAGGTTCCAGTGTGCGCAAATCCTCTGCAGAGAGGCGGGTGTGCGGTTTGCCGTGCTTGAGCGGTTGATAGCGATCGTAAGCCTCGAAGAACGCATCGAGCAGTGTCAGCGCAATGCGCGCGTTGGGGCGCTCGCGGTGCACCGGCATCAAGAATGGAATCCTAAACAGCAGATGCGGTGCAATCCGTTGAATGTGCCCCGAATCCAAACACGAACTGTGCGTCACATCCGGATCGTGTGTGAGGTAGCGTGGTCCGCCGTGGATCATGCCGCTTGAATTGCCACTGGCGCCAAAGCTGATGTCGTTGCGTTCGAACAGCGCCACTTTTAAGCCGCGCAACGAAAGATCCCGCGCGACCCCAGTGCCGTTGACGCCGCCCCCAATGACGATCACGTCTCGGTCGTAGGTGCGTTCGTTGGTTTCGATGCGCATGCGACAGGAGCCAGCGCAAGCTTAGAGCGGTTGCTCGCCCGTGCTACCGCCAAAAGCGTCATTTTTCCCATTCTCCCCCACCGCCCATTCTCCCCCACCGAGGTTGATTTTTTACGCAACCGGCGCGCCGAGGCGGCCGACCCGTGAGGCATGCACGCTCGACCTGTCATTGCTGGCCGCACTTATATGATCACCCGCCGCTGCACCCAGCGGCAGTTCCTGATGCGCCCGGATGAAGAAACCAACAATGCCTACTTGTATTGCTTGGCCGTCGCCGCCAAGCGCTTTCGCATCGAAGTTCTGTTCACGATTGCGTTGAGCAATCACCACCACACCGGCATTCGCGATCCGCACGGCAATTACCCGGAGTTCCTCGAACTGTTCCACAAGCTGTTTGCCAAATGCCAAAACGTTTTGCGTGGTCGCTGGGAGAATTTCTGGTCTGCAGAGCAAACGAGCGTGGTGCGACTGGTCAGCAAGAAGGACGTCATGGGCAAGATGGTGTACGCGTTGAGCAATCCCGCGAAGGACCACTTGGTGGAGAAGGCAACGGATTGGCCTGGGGTTTCCTCGCTGCACGCGTTGCTCGCGGGTAAGGATCACCTTAGCGCGATTCGACCCAAACACTTCTTCCGCGCTAACGGT